>JAUUYD010000005.1 GCA_030590585.1 Spirochaeta sp. | reverse complement strand
TTCCGAGACGATGGCGGCTTTGATTTCCGCATGGCTCATGATGTTGGAAATCTGTTTTTCGGCAAAGTCCGGGAGTATGGGAACCGCCACATAACCGGCGGCGCTGATACCGAAATAGGCCGCTCCCCATTCGGGAAGACTCTCGGCGAGAATGGTAACCCGGTCGCCTTTTTCCAGATCCAGAGTCCTCAGCCAGGAGCTCCAGGCTGCAGCATCTTCCAGCAGACCTGAGTATGTTCTGGAGTCCTTGCCGACTTGCCCTGTCGCGGGGTTTTCAGGCCAGCGGTCAACCGAATTAAACAATATGTCTTTCAGAGTCATTTTCGTTGTAGTCATGCTTTTACAATAACCTTCCTTGAGCCTGCGGGCAAGTTGAAAATGAATCTCGAACAATTGGCAAACTACTGAAAGTATAATGGTTCGGTAGACAGAAGGCTGTAAATGGCCGGCGGTTTTTTCTGTTAGAATGCTGAATAGTGGAGGCTGGGTTATGAAAAGGAAAAAGAAAATCATTACCTGGGTAATTACCGCTTTGTTTTTGATTGTTACCGGTTGGTACGGCGTAATGATACTGTGGGGACTCGGTCAGGATGGAGATGTTCCGGGAATCCTCAGATGGGGGATGCTGGGAATTGTGTTTCTGATTTTGGTTCCCGTCATGTTTATGATGGTGGTAACGGCTTTGAAGCGAAAAAAAGAGATTGATGAGGGAGAAGAAGATGATCTTGGTAAATACTGAAAATATCAGCGGCAGGAATCATCAAGTACTACCCGGCGGCCCAATCTTCGATAAAACATTCCGGAAGACTGAACTGAATTGATTTCCCGGCTATTGTGTATTACAATACGTAAGACACAATGGCGAAGGTTGAATATGGTCACAATCAGACTGCCAGACGAAATCGAGTCTCAACTTGAGATAATGACTGTCCTGGAACATAAAACCAAGACAGAAATCATTAAATCAGCTCTATCTGAGTATATCGGGAAGAGACTGCCCGATAAATCGGCATTTGAGCTGGGGAAGGAGTTCTTCGGAAGGCATTCAAGTGATACAGATGATTTGTCCGTAACATATAAAGAACGACTGAAAAACAAGTTATATGAAAAACATTCTCATTGATGCCGGTCCGATTATTGCGTTATTCGACAAGGGAGATAAATACCACGGGAAAGCTGTCGATTATCTCCGTACCAACACCGATCGCCTGGTAACATCGTGGCCAGTCATTACAGAAGTAAGCCACATGCTCGATTTTTCTGTCGAAGCTCAAATAGATTTTCTCAAATGGTGTGAGAGAGGAGGCTTGAGAATCGTTGATATTGAGCCGCTTGAACTTCATCGAATTATCGAACTGACACAAACATACTCGAATGTACCAATGGATCTTGCCGATTCATCACTTGTTGTTCTGGCTGAAAGACTGGATGTCAGAAAGATAGTGACAATCGATTCGGATTACTACATTTATCGTACGGAAAGGAAAGAGATAATTACAAACGTTTTCCTATAATCAGAAGTCAGGACTTCCGTTAATTCTTGATGTGCTGTGGAGGAAGAGGATGATCCTGGTGAATACTAAAAAATATCATCACTTGTACTCTATTCGACAGCCCAATCCTCGACTTTCAATTTATTAATTCTATTAATTTCTTTTACATTATGAGTAATAATTGTCAACTTGTTTGCTATGGCGATGCTTGATATTGATAAATCCGAAGGGGAAAGGGTTTTTATCCGGTCGATTACCGTTCTATCGCCCCGCATCCAATAACTGATGATATTTGTATCCAGCAGGTACATAATTCCTCCTGTTAATCCAAACAGAATAGCTTTGAAGGCAGTGCTTCGGGTGTTTGAAAATCAGGATCCTCGACAAAATCATCCCAAAAACCTTTCGGCCAGGCTGCTTGCCCCATGGCTTCAAGGATAACCTTGTTGCCCTTTTGGCTGATTTTTTCTTCATTTCCCTTAAATCGATATTCCTTGGGTAGTCGAACTGCCTGGGAGGGGCCATTCTGAAATAATTTTGCTGCTGATTCCATAATTCACCCCTGTGGTATATATCAATTTGTACCAATATAATTCTAAGTCAACACTTAATAGGCCAACTGGCGAAACAGGGCTTTGGGTTTGTTGGCGATTCTGAATTTCCTGCCCACGATATTCACAAACCATTTCGATCTGCCGGCGGATCGGGCGGCCAGTGCTACCGAACTGATCTTCGCCGGTGGCATCGCGGATCATTAATCGCCTCACGATTTTCCAGGCCCGGCCTCATCATTAATCAGAACCTCATCCTCACCTGTCTGAAATCTCGATTCGGTAAGGGAGAGGCCTTCGGCATCATGATGGCTGTGATAACCTTGTTCCAATCAGTGATTCCCGCCCTTTTCGGCATGAGTATCGACAAATGGGGTTTCGCAGCAGCACTGCTGATGGTCATCTCTCGGCGCATCATGGGAGTCACGATGCTCTTATGGATTGAATACAGGCATATATGACAAAATATTGTATTATTTTAGTAAATAAGTGAATAAAAGGACCTGTATCCTGAATAAGACCGGAGTACAGCTGGCGGATTACCGCAAGGTTGCATAGGCTTCGGAAAAAACCATTAGGAGGAAGAGGAATATGAAGAATTTCTCTTTTAGAGTCGTAACCACACTTTGCCTGATTTTCCTGATCACTGGGATGCAGGCCTTTGCCAACGGGTCCTCGGGTGGCGCAACATCCGATGAAATCACCATAAACATTGCCTTAGCGAACAATCCCCTGTCCCAGGCCCTCGAGAAAATCGCCAGGACCGAGTATTCGGCTGAAGGCGTAATAGTGAACATCGCCGTACTACCGGAAAACGACCTGAGGCAACGACGTACCACTGAAGCTTCAACGGGCGGTACAACTTACGACATGTTCTACTTCGGTCCCTACGAAGCCAACACCTGGGCCCGTAACGGTTGGATCGAGAACCTGGAGCCCTATTTTGACGCCCTGCCGGCAGAAAAACTGGCCTGGTATGACCGTGCCGACCTCATTCAAGGCATGGTTGGATCCCTGTCCCTCGACGGTGATGCCTACGCTCTGCCCTTCTACGGTGAGAGTTCCTTCATCATGTACAACATGGAACTGTTCGAAGCAAAGGGCCTCGTCATGCCGGACGAACCCACCTGGGACGAGATTTACGAACTGGCCAAAGCCATTCATGACCCCGCCAACGGCATCGTCGGCATGACCATGCGCGGCGCCCCGGGCTGGGGTATGAGCGGCGCTCCCTTCGTCACTATAGTGAATGCCTTCGGCGGCCGCTTCTACGACATGGATTGGAACGCCACAGTGGATACCCCCGAGCAAAGGGGTGCCTGGCAGATGTACAAGAAGATCCTTCGTGAAGCCGGTCAGGCAGACATCCTTTCCTACACTTACAATGAATGTATCGCCCTGATGCAGTCAGGCAAAGCTGGTATCTACTACGACGCCACGTCCATCGCACCCCCGCTGGAATCCGCCGAATCCTCCATTGCTGGCAAGGTGGGCTACGTGATGCCGCCGCACCAGAAGATGAAAACCAACACAGCATGGCTGTGGAACTGGGCCATGGGCATCAACCCTGAGAGCGATGAAGCCAACAAGAACGCCGTATTCGACTTCATGCTCTGGGCCACATCCAAAGAATTCATCAACATGACCATCGAAATGGACCCCACCGGCGCCAGCACGCCTCCCGCGTCCCGCTCCTCAACGTATGCCCTCCCGGCCTATGCTGTTACGCCTTATGCCGAGATGACCCTCAAGACCCTCGAGTCCACCGACTTCACCAAGCCGACCATCGAACCCGTTCCCTACGTGGGTCTGCAGTACATCGCTATTCCTGAGTTCGCCGACGCGGGCACAAAGATGACTGAGTACCTTGCCGACTATGTGGTGGGCAAGATTACCCTTGATGAAGCGATCCGCAAGACCAATGACCTGTTCAACCAGGTTGCTATCGACGGAGAGTACCGCTGATTCCGGGGACTTTCACCCCATGATGTTTCGCGCAGGCCCTCCGGCACCGCCGGGCGGGTCTGCGCCCTATTTCCGAACTGAGCCTTTTTGCCGATACGCACTGTACAGCGGTCGGAAAGATGAGAGATACGTTGATTAAGAAAAAGAAAGACTGGGTGTTCCTGCTGCCGGCCGTTGTCGTCGTTGTCGTGATGACGCAGGTGCCGTTCCTCTTGACGATCGTCTACTCGACCCTCAAGTGGAACCTAGCCCGACCCGATCTGAAGGTTAAATTCTCCGGCCTGGCGAATTACTTCTACTTTCTCAAGATTGAAGATATCCGGCATCTGCCGGAATTCTACAGCATCCTGTGGCAGACTATTCTGATCACAGGCAGCGTCTTGATTATCTGCACCTTTGTCGGATTTATGTTTTCACTCCTTCTGGATCATCGGCTTCCGGGAATCAATATAGCCCGTACGCTGATCCTGGGGCCTTTCTTCGTGATGTCCACCGCCAGTGGTGTGATTTGGAAAACAACCATATTCAACACCACATTCGGATGGTACGGTGTCATAGCGGATTTTTTGGGATTCGCTCCGGTGGACCTGCTCAGCTACTATCCCATTCCAGTGATCGTGTTCCTATTCTCCTGGCAATGGATGCCATTCTTCGTTCTGGTAATCCTCGCGGGGCTCCAAGGCATTCCCGACCAGCTCATCGACAGCATGAAGATTGACGGGGTTAACGCCTTCCAGTCAACATTCCTCATCAAGCTGCCGCTTATCAAGAACCATATGCGTGTCGCTGTGATGCTTGGGCTTATCTTCATCGTCAAGGAGTTCGGGCTCATCCTCGTCACCACAGCCGGAGGTCCGGGAACCCGGTCATACACCCTCCCCTATGCCGTGTACATGCAGGTATTCAACGCTTCCAATGTCGGAAGGGCCGGAGCCCTGGCAACGATGACCGTCATCCTCACTCTTGTGACGGTGAACCTGCTATACAAAACCATCAAGAAGCAGGGGGCTATGTATGAATAACATAAATTACAAACGCAAGTTCCGGACTGCGGCCCTCACCATTATCGTTTTCGGAATCGCCATCATCTACTTTTTCCCAATCATCTACATGTTCATGTCAGGGTTTAAAACAGAGGCCCAGGCGGTAACTCCCGTCTTGTTTTTCAAACCGACGTTACAAACTTTCGCAAAGGTTCTGGGCGACCGGAACATGTTAAGATTTCTCAAAAACTCGATGATCCAGGTGTTCGTTGGAACTGCTGTCAGCCTGCTTCTGGGCATACCCGCAGCATTCGTCCTCGTATTCGGCCAATTTCGAAACAAAGCCACGAAAGAACGAGTTTATATATGGTTCATCACAACAATTCTGCTCCCGCCGGTGGCGGTCATCATACCTTTGTACACTTGGTTTCAGCGCCTGAATTTGATCGGAACGCCTTACGGGTTAATGATCGTCTACATCGGTTTCCATGTCCCAATAGTAGTATGGATGCTCCATTCCTTCTTTTCCGACATGCCGGAGGAAATTCTGGAAGCTGCGGATATCGACGGCTGCTCCCGATTCAACCAACTTATCCATATCGCCATTCCTCTGGTTCGGACGGGCATCGTTGCTTCAGGTCTCCTGGTGGCCGTGTTCATCTGGAATGAGTTCTTCCTCGGCTTCAACCTGACAGGGAATACCAGCGCGACCCTGCCGGTGTACATGGCGCGATTCCGGGAGCAGCAGGGTATGTTTGTCGCCCAGCTCTCTGCCGCATCAACCGTAGCAATTCTGCCTGCGGTTATCCTGGGATGGATGACCCAGAAATCCCTGGTTAAGGGCCTGACGATGGGAGCCGTAAAAGGATGAGTGATATTATGAAAGCAGCAATCATCAAAGAGCCCGGGACTGTTGTTATCCAGAACGTTCCGAAACCTGTTCCCGGTCCCGGGGAAGTCCTCATCGAGGTGAAGGCATCGGGAATATGCGGAACGGATATCCATATTTACCGAGGGGATTATGTCGGAAACTATCCGGTGATACCGGGGCATGAGTTTTCCGGTGTCGTGACTGAAATCGGCTCCGGTGTTACCCGGTTTCATACCGGCGACCGCGTTGCCGTGGAACCGAACATCGCCTGCGACAATTGTCCGGCCTGTCTTGAAAATCGGCAGAACTTCTGTGAGAACTGGAGAGCCGTCGGCGTCCTTGAGCCCGGTGCGATGGCACAGTTCGTTATCGCGCCAGAGAAAGCAGTGTTTTCCATCGGTGCCCTGCCATTCATATCAGGATCCTTTGTAGAGCCTCTCTCCTGCGTTCTCCACGGTGTCGAGCGCTGTGGGTTCCGGATGGGAGATAAGGTTCTTATCATAGGTGCCGGTCCTATCGGCATCCTTCTGTCCCAATCTATTCAGGAACGGGGTGCCTCGGAAATCATCCAAGTGGACAAGAATCCCGCAAGGAGGGAACTCGCAACGGCATGTGGTGCCACAAGGGCTCCTGGGTCTATCGACAGTCTCGCCGAGGATTCTTTCGACGTTGTTGTGGACGCTACAGGGGTACCGGCGTTGATGGCCGGAGCCCTCTCCTATGTTCGTCCAGGCGGAAAGGTTCTGCTGTTTGGCGTCCCTCCTCAAAATGGTCGCTTTGACGTTCCGGCTTTCCCGATATTCCGCAAAGGACTCACCATCCTCTCATCGTTCACATCGGTTCGGAATTCCATACAAGCCGTGCGGATGCTGGAATCCGGCGCTATCGACGTGTCCCGATTGGTGTCCCATAAGCTTGGCCTGGACGAGTTCGATTCCGGTATGGAAATGATAGAACAGGGCACCGACGGTGTGTTGAAGGTAATCATCGAACCCAATCGATGACACAAAGCTAATAACACATTCAATATTATTCATTCGGGAGGTATCATCGATGAGCAATAAAGCAAGATTCGAAGGTAAAGTTCTACTCGTCACCGGCGGTGCCGGTGAGATCGGGTTGGCAACGGCGAAACGGTTCGCCGAGGAAGGGGCCTCGGTCGCCCTGACTGATATTAACGAAGAAAAACTGGCACAGTCCGCCGATCAATTGCGGATCTTCGGTGGTAAAGTTGAAACTTATGCCTGTGATGTCGGAAATTTCACCGCTGTTCAAGGCATGACGGACGCCGTCATCTCCGATTTCGGAATTCTTGACTACCTGTTCAACAATGCCGGTTATCAGGGCCTGTTCAAGCCGATCCATGAATATCCCGTCGAAGATTTCGAAGCGGTACTTCAGGTGAATCTTTTCGGTGCATTCAACGTCCTCCGAACAGTCTCTGCTCTCATGGTGGTCCGGAGATCCGGTTGCATCGTCAACACTGCCAGCATGGCCGGTGTCGACGGCCCGCCGAATATGGCTGCGTACGGTGCGTCAAAATTCGCCATGATAAGCCTCACTCAGACTGCAGCAAAAGACCTGGCACCCTACGGGATTCGGGTAAACGCCATCAGCCCGGCTTTCATGGGTCCGGGTTTTATGTGGGACCGTCAGGTGCAGCTTCAGGCCAAGGCCGGTTCCCAGTACTTTTCACAGGATCCGAAAGTCGTCGCCGAACAGATGGTATGGAGCGTCCCCATGAGGCGTTATGGTGATATTTCGGAAATTCCGGGTGCGGTGGCGTTCCTGATGAGCGACGATGCCAGCTACATCACGGGCGTGAATATTCCCATTTCAGGAGGCATCAGGTGAGCATGAAAAAGTACAAAGGAATCCTCGAACAGTTCGAACTGGAGGGCAAGGCGGCACTGGTCACCGGCGGCGCATCAGGAATCGGGCGCAGCTTCTGCCACGCTCTCGGTGAAGCTGGTGCGAAAATCGCCGTTGTAGACATCGACGTCGGGGCAGCCGATAATGTCGTCGCAGAATTAAAGGGCAAGGGGATAGAGGCTATTGCCATCGCCGCCGATGTCACCGCAGAATCTGAAGTAAAAGCCATGGTCGATCGTGTTGTCGAGGAATGGGGCACCCTCGCCATCGCCGTGAACAATGCCGGCATCGGCATGTGGAAAGAAGCCGTGGATATGAAGATGTCCGAGTGGAGACGCATTATTGACCTCAACCTGAGCGCCGTCTACCTCTGTGCCAGAGAAGAAGTCAAAGTGATGAAGAAGAACGGTTACGGGAAGATCGTGAATACTGCGTCCATGTCAGGCCACATCATCAACACCCCGCAAAACCAGGTGGCCTATAATGCCTCAAAAGCCGGTGTATTGCACCTGACAAAGTCTCTTGCGGCCGAATGGGCTCCTTTCGGAATCCGGGTGAACAGCATTAGTCCCGGATATACCAAAACCATGCTCGTGGAGAAGCTCCTGGAGACCCCTGAGGGCCAGACTATGCTTCCAATATGGCTCGAGAAAATCCCCTTAGGCAGAATGGCGACGCCGGAAGACCTCCAAGGCGCCGTTTGCTACCTTGCTTCTCCGGCCTCAGATTACATGACCGGAAGTGATATTCTTATCGACGGGGGATACTGCGCATGGTAGACGCAGGACTTCCGAATCTCGCCGTTCTTCCTTGATCTGCACTGTTTTCGGTGTAAGAATGTCCACTGGGTGATGATCCATCGCTAACAATTGGAATTGAGGGCTATCATGGCCGAATCCGTATACAACGTACTTCTCGTTGAAGATGAAATATCGATCCGGGAAGGTATCAGGGATATCATACCCTGGGCAAGCCTCGGATACCGCTTCGCCGCTGAGGCGAAAAACGGAGTTGAGGCACTGGAATTATTCGATAGCCTGGCACCGGACCTGGTTATTACCGACCTCCGCATGCCGAAAATGGATGGTTTGTCGTTGATTTCATCAATCCGTGAACGTACGGAAGAAACAAAAATTATAATACTCACCGGATTCGATGATTTTGGATACGTCCGTAAGGCGCTTCAGGCTAATGTAAGGGATTACCTGCTCAAGCCGGTGGCCCCGAATGAGCTTATCGAGTTGCTCAGGAATGTCAAAAAAGAACTTGATAAATTATCGGCATATAAGGATTCCACGACCGGCCTCTTGCCTGGAAATATGGATTCCAGAGGCCTTTTCCGCCGAATGGTGATGCTTAAGCTCATTTCCGGCATAAAAGATCCCGGAGCAATCAATGCCTACCTGGTTGCGGATCCGGAAATCCGGGGTTCGGCTTGGTTTCAGGCGATTCTTTATGATTATGACGCATCAGACCGTTCAATCAGCCCCGATGGTTTCAGAGCCGCTTTCAGGGAGATGAATCATAGCGGCGTGATGAGTGAACTGATACCGGACCACTCCGGTAAATTGATCGAAATAGCCTTTTCGGGCTTTTCGGCTGAAGTTGACACGATACCGGCGGATTCGATCCGTGCCAAGAGGGACTGGATCTCCCGGGAGACCGCTGCATCCATCTCAACAGGATCGGGTTCACCGGTATCGGCTTTCGAGGATATCAGGAAATCCTACGAATCCGCGATAAACAGCTTGTCCAGGAGATACGTCCGGGGCGGCAGTGACGATTACGACATTACACACGATCCTCCGCAAGCTGTTCCGAAAGCCGGTACCGAGCCCATTTTGCGCTTCCTCAAGTCCGTGGAAACCGGATCCTACGATGAGTGGGAAAGTCGACTGTCGGACATTATAGCGGAACTTAAGGAAGCCGATTCTTCGGAAGAGCACAGCCTGGAACTCATGACTCTGTCGATATCGGCAATGATGAATGCACAAAGAAGGCACAACATCCCTTATGACCTTGGAGATGTGAAAGACTCATCGGTCATTAAGAAGGCACGATCCTACAAGACAATTGACAGTCTTTACCTGTGGCTAAGTGCCCTCATCAAGGAAATTACCGACGAGTTATCGGAAAAGAGGCATGATTCTTCTTTCATTGTTGCCGAGAACGCACGGCTGTATATCGAAGAGAATTATATGAAATCATCTTTAGCCCTGGAGGACGTCTGCTCTTACCTCGGTGTAAGTGCCAGCACCTTTTCCCGTGTGTTTAAAACCTACCTGGACACCACTTTCTCAACTTATCTTACGGAAGTCCGGATTCGGAATGCAAAGAAACTGATTTGCCGAACCGATCTCAGAAACAAGGAAATCGCGTTTCAGATAGGATTCAGCAGCCCACACTATTTCAGTCACGTTTTTACCAAATTCGTAGGGTACTCGCCATCAGCCTTCCGGAAGAACCTGGAGATTCGTGCTACCGACCTGAAAGGTGCCATTAATTGAACGTCTTCATCAGTAAAATCAAATCGCTCCAGAGCATACTATATATCAGCCTCCTCCTTCTAATTTTGGTGACAATAGCCTTCATCGGATTTCCCATGGTCAACTTGATTAGAAAACAGGTGAACACGCTGTCCCAGGAACAGACAAACATCGTTCTGGATCACCTGGAGCAGACACTGAATCTCAGAATAGACCGGATTTACAGTCTATCGGACCAGCTCATCGTTAATGAACGGCTCAGGGTCTTTCTATCCGCCGCTGAAGACCCTCAAGTAAATGAAGCAGATCTGGAGATATTCCTGACTAACCGGTTCCGTGAGCTCGTAATCATATATGATGAAGTCATATCCATGTTTGCCTTCGAACACCGAGAGGATGAGAAGGGAGAAATGAGGATTCTTTCCAATCGGGGGCAATTCGACTTGAATGACGATAATCCTATCGAGAAACAGGAGTGGTATGTCAGGGCCAGGGATAACAGCGGAGAGGTGGTGATAACCCCGCCCCATCTGCAGAATTTTATCAAGCGTAATTACATCTGGGTAGTGTCTTTCAGCCGACAGGTTAAAGACCTCACCAACGACATAGTCATCGGTGTCCTGCTCATCGAAATCAACATCGACATTATCAAGGATATCTGCATAAAGAACAGCACGAAAACCCACTATTATTACCTCATTGATGAAATCGGTGATATCGTTTTTCATCCACAGGAGCAGCTGATCTACAGCGGGCTATTCGAGGAGCCAATCGCAGATGTCCTGAACGGGAAAAACGGCACATTCCGGATCAAGGAAAATGGATTCGATCGGATCTATACCATAAGGACGCAATCCCCGAGCGGGTGGAAAATCGTCGGTGTCACCAATGTGAAGCAACTGTACGCTCCGTTTAATCCTTCTGTTACCTTCTTGCTGATCTGGGTAGGTCTGAGTCTGTTGTTCCTCCTCCTCATCAGCCGGTTGATTGCACTTCGGGTATTGAACCCGATTAACCTATTGCGTTTATCCATGAAAAAAGTGGAAGAGGGACGGTTCGACATCTCCGTGAGGGTGTCGGATTACGACGAAGTGGGCGCCCTTGCCAGGGATTTCAATATCATGATCAGAAAAATCAGTGAATTAATCGAAATGAACGAAGAGGAGCAGCGCAAACTCAGAATTAGCGATTTCAGGGCACTCCAGAGCCAGATAAACCCCCACTTTCTCTACAATACTCTTGATTCAGTCATCTGGATGTCGGCTAAGGGTAACACCGAAGATGTCATTGCGATGGTATCGTCACTTTCTAAATTAATGCGCCGAAGCCTGGCTACAGGTGAAAGCCTCGTGACTCTCGAGGAAGAATACGAGCATGCAAAGCAGTATTGCATCATTCAAAAAATCCGCTATAGGGATCAGCTTGATTACCATATGGAACTCCCGGAAGAATGCAGGAACATCAAAGTACCCCGACTTATCCTTCAGCCCCTAATCGAAAACGTTCTTTACCATGGCATCGAGGATTGGGACGACGGGGGAGAAATCAGGATCGTTTCAGAAAACATACTCGATCGACTGGAAATTACGATTTCTGACAATGGAAAGGGTGCGGAGCCCATGTTTCTTCAGGAAATTCTCGAGGGTGAGGAACAGATTCATTCCCTGGGCAGTATCGGTCTGAAAAATATCAACGACCGCTTGAAGATTCTCTTTGGCAATGAAGCTGGAATCCAATTCCGTTCCCAGAGCCATGAAGGGCTTGATGTCATTCTTTCGATTCCGTTGAATCCCATCGACAAACTCCTAACCCTGCGATAGTAAGATTTTCGTCATTGGTTCAATGATAATCTTGTTGCCCTTTCGACCGAGCTGTTAACACGATACTATTGATACAATCGAGCATCGTGCTCAGTGGGAGAATAAGATGATCTTGGTAAATACTGAAAATATCAGCGGAAAGAAACTGGAAATGCTGGGTATTGTAAAAGGCAGTACCGTACAGTCCCGGCATGTGGGTAAAGATTTTATGAGCAGCTTGAAAACCCTTGTAGGCGGAGAGATTACAGCTTATGCGGAAATGCTCAATTCGGCCCGGGCACTGGCCACTAAACGCATGGTTGCCGAAGCTGAAGAGCTGGGTGCCGATGGGGTGGTGAACATCCGATACGCATCCAGTGCAGTGATGCAGGGTGCGGCGGAAGTGATTGCCTATGGAACGGCTGTTAAGTTTCAATAGTGGCAGATAAGTCAGTGATATCAGTAACCCGGCAAATCCGGTTCGAGCGGAATTACATCATGAACCCCGCCGGTTCCTGTCTGGCGTCCTTCGGAAATACCAAAGTGCTCTGTACCTGTACCATTGAGGAGGGTACTCCTCCCTTTGTTAAATCCGGCGCCTGGCTTAGCGCGGAGTACGCCATGCTTCCGGGGAGTGTTTCGGTGGGCCGTAAGAGACGGGACGGGGTGAAAAGGGACGGCCGTTCGGTTGAGATTCAGCGTCTAATCGGACGGTCTTTAAGGGCGGCGGTTGATTTAAAGGCCTTGCCGGAAGTAACCCTGACGGTGGATTGCGACGTTATCCAGGCCGATGGCGGTACCCGGACCGCGGCTATCAGCGGCGGTTGGGTGGCGCTTGTTGATGCGTTGGGTGTGCTGGCCGGGGGCACTGGGAAAGGCGCTTCTCACGGTACCGGCAGCTCTTCCAAATCGGGCGGCCTCCCCGGTTCAGGCGCTCTACCGGCGGGCTGGCTTATCGGTCAGGTGGCGGCGGTGAGTGTCGGTATTGTGGAGGGCAAGGTGGTCTGCGATCTGGATTATCAGGCCGACGGTCATGCTGAGGTGGATATGAATGTGGTATGCCTGGATGGCAACTATGTGGAGATTCAGGGAACCGGAGAGAAGGGAACCTTCAGCCGTTCTCAGCTGGATGAGCTTCTGGCGGCGGCGGATGAGGGCATTGCCGTTATTGTTGCAGCACAGATAACGGCACTGGGGAACTGAGATTAAACCAGTTGGCCCATGATACGGAGAATGCCGCAGAATTTACGTGTATACACAACCCTACACTTGACATGTAGAGTTTGCTGATCGACATTTGAATAATGTTAACTGTGAATGCTCTGAGAATACGGAATCAACTCGGTGAAGTCCTTAATCATCTGGAAGATACCGGTGAACCCATCCTGGTGAGTAAGGGGCGTGAAATTCGTGCTGTTTTAATTAGTCTTGAGGATTTTCAAACCCGGTTTGTTGATAAGCTGGCTGAGGAGGAGGCAGAAAGGGTCTTTCAGCGCATAGTGAAAGATCGTGCTCACAGGTTCACCGAAAAAGATCCGGAGACGGTACTGAGACAGATCAGAGGGTATAAGGATTGAGGTTTGTAATTGACGCATCAACGGCTGTACGCTGGTACATCGGGAGCCTCTCTCACCCGCATTCCGACTCTGTTCTGAAGAGATTTCTTGCCGAACCTGAGCGGTTTGCAATTCCGGAACTCTTCAGCTATGAGCTGCTGAATGTTCTCTACAGAATACATCCGGATGCGGCGATGATTTACGAGAAAGATGTCAATCAACTGTTACATTCCGGAATCTTGCGTTACCCGATGACGAACCACATTTTCGGCCGGGCCGATAGATTTATTACAATGGGGTTAACCGGCTATGATGCCTGTTATGTTGCACTGGCAGAAGAATTGGGAGCCTCCTGGCTCACCTTTGATTCCAAGGCCTGCCGCTGCTTATTAAGCAGGAATGAATCAAACCTTGCGCTTGATTTGAATATGGTGAATCCCTTCCCTGAATAGTATCAATATGACTTTAGCCCGGACTTTTCGCCAGAGTGCTCTTACCGGGTACTCAATAACGCTTCGATATATCCCTGTTTACCAGGGTACTTCTTGATTTCATCATGCCGTTGACGGCCTGATCAACCTGTACAGGAAGTGTCTGATGAAGCAGCTTTATCAGGGACGGCAGGTCTTTTTCTTCTTCAGAGTGAATCCATTCGGGTAATGTCTTTTCGCCGTAGCGGAAGGCTTTATTGAAAAATCCCGTGTAAAGTCCCAGGGCCAGGGTCCAGGGAAGATCCTCTTCCCTGAGAAGGTAATCCGGACGGTTGATGAATCTTCGATAGCCGATAATCTGCTGCAGAAGAATGTGGTTTTCAGGCAGCAGCGGAACTTTGTACACGGCAGTAATAATGATTGCCGCCAGGTCCGGAAAAAGGGCAATGGACCACCAGGGTACCAGGTTGTATCGACCGGAGAACATGATCAGGTGACTGATGAGAAAAAGCAGGAAGGCAAAAACGGTTTTGATTAAAACAGGTAATTCCGGTTCATTGAAATAAGAGGGAAAATAACGGCTTATTACGTAAGCCGGAACCGCTGCCAGGGCCGCGGAGAATAGGGAAAGCACAAAAACCGCCGGCATCTGAGAGGATTGTGCGGCAATATAAAACGGAATCTCAGCGAGAACGACAATTAGAAATATCACCCCGGGCAGTGTGCTTTTCTTCTTATGATAAAGCTGACGGTTTTTTTCTTTCAGTTCTTTGAACAGCTTTTCAGCTGCTGCTTTTACATCGGGATTCGGGTCGGAAAACGAGGCTTTCAGTGAGATTTTTTCACTGCTTTGGAACAGGATATCGAGAATTTGTTTATCGGAAGGGGATGTTTTTCCGGATTGATCCCCGGGGTTTCTGGAAATCGACCAGGGCTGATCTCCTCCAGTGTAATGCAGGGTTGAAACGCCCCGACGGCAGAGGTCAACAAGGAAAGTAACCAGCGTTGCTGTCTGATTCTGCTGATAGATATAACCGGCCTGAAGCACCGGCATTTCCGGCAGGATCTGTTCCCCGGGACTGCTTCGGTAAATTCGGACCAGATTTCTGTAAGTCAGCCAGACCGGCTTGTAATAGAGGATTAAAATCAGGGCGGCAGCCCCGAAGAATATGGTTCTGTAATTCTGCCAGAATTGCGGAAGGGCCAGACTCGCATCAGGATTGAAAAAGAAGCGCATGACGTTCTGAAAGGGCTCGGTATCCTGATATTTCATGATGAGAAAAAACACTGCTGCCATCAGGATCGGAGTGAGTGCATTTCTGAAACGGTTCTGTTTCTTCATGTTTTCTCCTGGATAATATGTTCCCGGGTGTCACTATTTTATCACTATTCCTAGCTTGTCAGGAATAACAATAATCTCCGGTTTGCTGATCCCCCCCGGGGAAGAATCTGGAACTGACATTGGCCGGGAAGGGTTTTCTCAGGAGTTATTTTGCCTGTACTGCTGATGCAATACCGTCATGTCATGGCCGATATCAACCGGGATATGGCGAAGCTTACGAATTCTCTTTCAGATTAGCTGACAATACCTCTTAATGCCGTGATGAGATTTTGCAATGCTTCATTTTCCATGGCAATTCGCCCTTCGATTGCACTTGATGCTATATGTGCTGTAAGTAAGATTTTATCGTCAAGTTCAGTTAAAGGTCCTTTATATGGTTCTTCCTCAAATACATCCAGGCCGGCTCCGGCAATCGCACCATTATTAAGTGCCTCGGCAAGTGCTTGTTCGTTGATGAGTGTTCCACGGGCCGTGTTGATCAGGAAAACAGATTTTTTCATTTCATTTTCTTTGGTATATGGCATGTGGAGAGATATTATGTCGGCTCTTTTCCAGATTGTATCCAAGATAACGAGTTCGATAAGGGCATGTGATTTCAGGAAAGGATCATAACCAATGAGCACTTGAGCATCTTTTGAAGATTGTGTCACAATTCTTTTACCGTAATTACGAAGCAGGAGAGTCCCGTAAGAACGATTATACCCTGTCGATTCAACAAACTCAGAGAGAATGTGGGATTTGTTCTTTTTCCTGACTTTCCGATACCTTGCACTAATTTCTCTGGTTAATTCCTTTCGTGATCTCATAGACAGCCTCAGGGCCTCGAACCTCCCTTTTTTAAAGGTCCTTCGAGTAGATTTAAGTTTTGAGGCAACCACGATGCTTGGAATAGATTATTTATGAGGCAATTCGTGCTCTTGACGGGAGTAGTATTCTGGCGCACCATATTTTCACCTCATGGGTGTTTATGTAATTTCTGATAACTCATTACACCATATTGAGGTCTTGCTTCAAACAGATAAACTGGTATAGACCAACATGAAAGAGCCGGACAATGAAGCTTGGCTGGTAGGCTTGGCAATAGCCAAAAAATTACGCGTGAGGGAAGGGTTTATATCATGTACTCTATTATTTCTTGGGCAAAATTCCGGTCGTGAAAATAAAAAAGAGCGAATTTTTCTCAATCTCGGGGGTATGGGAATTGAGGATTTAGCAGCGACAAATCAAATTTATATAAGTGCCCTGAAAAAGGGTATCGGCAAAGAACTCGAATTATGGCACGAGCCGCTATGGATATAATGTAATGCCGGACTTATGGCCGGTTCATTCAAAAAAGGAAAAGGAGACAGGGCATGAGAAAGCCTTTAAAAACCGATAATATGCATGAAGCCACCCGTTGTGTGTTGGCAGGAGAGGCAGACTATACATCGTTTAATTCAATAAATGTGCCGATTTATCAAAATTCGGCCTTCGAATACGACGATATGGATGAGTGGATAGAGGTATCTCTGTATCGAAAGCCCGGTGATATCTACTCACGTACCACAAACCCTACAGTAAGGGCCTTTGAAGAGAAAGCTGCCATACTTGAAGGGGCTGAGGATGCAACTGCATGCAGCTCAGGCATGGCGGCAATCAACAATACCTTGATGTGTCTTCTCAGACCCGGTGATACGGCTGTGGCTATTAAAGACTCTTACGGGGCCACCTACCTGCACTTCACTGAAATCCTGCCCGGCTTTGGCATTAAAACAAAAATTTGTGAAACAACGGACCATAAGGCAATCGAGCGTGCAATTAATGAGGGCTGCAAGCTGGTCTATCTTGAGACTCCGACAAATCCCACTCTTAAAATAGTTGATATCAAGCGAATTGCAGCGGCAGCTAAAAAGGCCGGGGCTCTGACTGTGGTGGACAATACCTTTGCAACCCCGATAAATCAGAATCCATTGTCCCTGGGAGCAGACCTGGTTCTCCACAGCGCCACCAAGTATCTGGGGGGGCATAATGATGTGGTTGGCGGCGTAGTCTGCGGCAGTTCCGAGCTGATCTGGAAGATATTCCACTGGAGGAATCTTACCGGCGCCTGCCTCGATGCCAATTCTGCTTTTCTTATGATAAGGGGAATGAAGACACTTCACTTGCGGGTCAGACAACAGAATCAATCTGCCATGCATATTGCTGAGTTTCTGCAGAAACATCCCAAAGTAACAGAAGTGCTTTATCCGGGACTGCCGGACCATCCGGGTCACGATATCGCTTCCAGTCAGATGCGCGGATACGGAGGAATGCTAAGCTTTGCGATAAAGGGCGATTTTGATGCACTTCATCGCTTCCTGCCCCTGCTGAATATCATACACAAGGCCGCAAATCTGGGTCAGGTAAACAGTATTGCCGGTCCCCCGGCCACAACCAGCCATGTGGAATGTACACCGGAGGAAAGGGCTGCAGCCGGAATTCCTGAAACACTGATTCGCCTTTCTGTTGGAGTTGAAAACACGCAGGATCTTATAGATGAACTGGAAAGTGCTTTGGACAATTATGACCGATAGCAATACGGTTTTCCCACACCTCCCTTCATAGCTTATGCAGAGATGGGGGCTATCAGCAGAGACCGCACCGACTATACATCAGCGGTTGGAAAACCGGTCAATGTGGATGTTTTGTACGGATTCAGGATTTCTTAAAGAATCTGTGCTGAGATTGATATACTAATAAACTTTGACCGGGTCCATGTTACCTCACCTTTTGATGACTTGCATCAGATAACTCTCTGAATGTTCGAGCCCAATTTCGACGGTGAGCTATCATGGCACTTTTCGCAGCAGATTCATTTCTCGAAACGATCGCATCGACGATAATCTTGTGTTCCGCAAATGTATCACCATAGTATTTGGCCAGCAATAATTTGTGATTTTTATCGTTCTCAGATGACCGGAATCCTTCTTCCCTTTGTTTGACCAGGCCTACCAGAAGATCTTCAATGACAATGAATATCAGATTATCCGTCAGCCTTGCGAGATATTGCTCAAAATGCAAGCCGAATTTTGATTTTCCCGAAATACCGAATTCCTGCTGATGCTTATCGAGCATTAATTCCAATTGGTGGGCTTTCTCATCGTTGATAACCCGGGCGGCCTGTTCACATATCATAGGCTCGATCAGAAGTCGTGCATTGATAAGATCGTCCAAACCCAATTGCTGAATACTGAGGTACTCGCTGATTAAATCTATTCCCTTTGTAGGGGATATTTCCTTAACAATCGATCCGCCTTTCGCACCCCTCTTTCGCTCTATATATCCATTGGCCTCCAGACTCTGCAACGCCTCTCTGAGTGTTACTTTGCTTACACCGAACTGAGTAACCAATTCGCGTTCCGGTGGTAATCGTTCTCCGGCTTTAAGGTCGCCATTGAGTATAGAGGCCCAGATCTCTTCGATTATCAGGTCTGACGCTTTTGCTATTGAAACCGGTTTATAGGATATCGGCACAACTGAAACTCCTAAGTTTTCCAAATGATATAATGATTATACCTTTTTCAAGTTCAAGTATCCACTTATTAACTCCTTTGAGAGGCTAATTGATCCGTTGACAATGAAAACCAGAAAGGTATAATGATTATATGTATATAAGTATGGTGTATGAGTCGGCATTTATATTTAATGTCGTTAAGATCTGATCGGAGTGAGTACCATAGATGAAAGATAAAGCCCTTAACCCTGATGAGTTGTCCCGTCTGTCCATTGACAGCCAGTCCGTTTACTATCCGCCGGACCCCAAATCCCAATCAATCAGTGCACCAATATATATGAGTTCTAATTATGAATATGATGCAGAAATCTATCAGCGTGTTATTGATGGTGAACGGAAAGAAGTTAATATTTACTCACGATGTGGAAACCCCTCAGAGTACAAATTCGAGGATCATATCAATGTCCTGCATGCGGCCGATGAAACCCTGGCCACGGCATCTGGTATGGCGGCGATTTCAACCGTTCTTTTTGCATTGCTGAAGTCAGGTGACCATATCGTTGCCGATTGGACAACTTACAGTTCAACTCACGAGATGCTCGATCACAGGCTCACAGATTTCGGAATAACCACGACTTTTGTGGATACAGTGGATCCGGTTCAAGTGGAACAGGCGTTTCAGAGCAATACGAAACTTCTGTATCTGGAAACCATTGCCAATCCGACAATGAAAGTTTCGCCGATCCCGGATCTTGTTCAAGTTGCTCATGAGCGCAGCATTCTTGTTCTCTGTGACAATACTTTTGCGAGTCCGTGGGTTGCACGTCCGATGGATTGGGGTGTGGATATAGTAGTTGAAAGCGCATCAAAATTTATGAACGGGCACGGAGACGCTCTGGGAGGAACAATCTCGATTCGCCACGGGCTCATCGACAAGGGTTTCGGCTACGATATGCGCTGGAACACACTGACAAAACTCGGCGGAGCTTTATCACCGTTCAATGCCTGGCTGCTGCTGAGAGGAATACAAACTCTTGCCGTAAGAATGGAACGGGCCTGTTCGAATGCTCTCTCTCTGGCACGCCATTTTTCAGAATTATCTGAAGTCAGAGCTGTCTGGTATCCCGGGCTCAAGAGTCACCCCCAATACACGACTGCCCGGGAAATAATACCTCGTTTTGGTGCGATGCTGTCCTTCGAGGTATGTGACGAAGCAACCGCTGTAAAAATATTGGATTCATTACGACTGGCCAGTTTCGCTGGCAGTCTGGGTGCTACCAGAACCACCTGTCAGGCGCCCTCAACAATGGCATTTCTCGACGTCCCTGAGGAACAGAAGGCACGCATGAACATTCGTGATGGATTAATCAGAGTATCAGTCGGCCTTGAGAATATTGATGATCTACAGGCCGATTTCGATCAGGCCATTAAAAGAAGTATCAAATAGGAATTTGAAATGAAACCCGTAATCATTGATTGTGATCCAGGACATGATGATGCAATCGCTCTTATGCTCGCCTTGGGTAGCCAGAGTCTAGATGTCAGGTTGATTACTGTTGTTGCCGGAAACAGTCTTCTGGAAAAGACGCTCAACAACGCATTGAAGGTGGTGAGTGTCACCGGACATACCGTTGAAATTGCGGCCGGCTGTGAGAAGCCGATGTTGGG
Organism: Spirochaeta sp.; assembly: GCA_030590585.1. The sequence goes on along the minus strand of JAUUYD010000005.1, from coordinate 1,395 downwards.
AAATAATGCCCCGGACCTCGTCACCCACGGTATTTCCGGCTTGGACGGTCCCGACCTCCCGCCACCTACGTTTGAGGCAAGCCATAGAACGGCACTTGAGGCTCAAGTTGCGATTCTCGGTGAAAGTCGGGAAAAAATAACACTCATCGCCACAGGCCCCTTAACCAATATCGCCGTACTTATACAGAGTCACCCCGAGGTGAAAAGGAAAATCGAACGTATTGTTATCATGGGCGGCGCCTGCTTCGGCGGAAACTGGACACCGAAAGCCGAATACAATATCTTCCTTGATCCGGAAGCGGCGGAGATTGTCTTTCAGTCGGGTATACCGATAACGATGTGCGGCCTTGATGTAACTTTGAAAACACAGGTATTTCCTGAAGAGTTCGAAAAATTCAGAAACATCGGAAATAAATGCGGCACGCTTGTAGCTGAATTACTTGATTTTTTTCATAAATCCACGACACCGAATTTTCTCTCAGCATCAGGGGAGCGCGAAGGGGCACATATGCATGATGTCTGTGCAGTGGCCTATGTTCTTGCCCCTGAAATCTTCGTTACAAAGACTCTTAACGTTCAGATTGAACGCAGCGGAGATCTGACTCGCGGATCAACGGTTGTTGACTACAACGGTGTATATGATCTTGAACCAAATGCCGATGTCTGTTTCGACATTCAGAGGCAGGAATTTCTTGATCTGCTTTATAAGGCTATTGCCCGGCTTGATTGACAGGCCGGGAAGCAAATCCAATATTCTGAGGAGTTTAGAATGGAAAAGCGAACAGGAGCGAAACCGAAAAGAGCAAGGTTTGTTCTGTTTCTCGTAATGATTATGTTTCTCATTTTGCCCGCGGCATTGATGTGGGCCGGTGGTAACAGTGAAGAACCTGAAGAAATGGTAACAACCCGCCATCTGTCTGTTTGGCATGCATACGCCGGGCAAGCAGACAAGGAAGAGTTTATCAATCTGGCTCTTGACAGTTTTAAGCAGAAGTACCCGGATATCATCATTGATGAGGTACCGATGGAGCACTCGGCATATAAAGTTAAACTGAATACCGCCATGAGCACCGGAGAAGCACCGGATGTTTTTTACACACTACCGGGCGGTTATCTCGGCGCTTTTGTTGACGGTGATCTGGTATATTCTCTCAATGACGATCTGGCTAAAGATGGCTGGGGAAATACCATAATGGACAGTGCACTGGCCAGAGTCACCTACGATGGTGATATCTATGCTGTGCCCATTGATGTGGATGCCACTCTGATCTGGTATAACAAGACGCTTTTCAAAGAAAACGGGTGGTCGACTCCCGGTACCTGGGATGAGTTCATGGCCCTTTGTGAAACCATAAAACAAAGCGGTACGGTGCCAGTAGCCCTGGGTAATAAAGA
>JAUUYD010000204.1 GCA_030590585.1 Spirochaeta sp. | reverse complement strand
ATACCCTTCACCCTCCGTATGAGTTTATTGTCTCCAATACTCATCTCCAATTTACGAAAACCCTCATTGTTGGATTTCCACTCAGCTTTGAGCTTCACCACTTTCTCGGAAGAACCCGGATCCAGGGGTACAGGATCGGGAATCGGGTCGTATGAGATTGTATAATACTTCTTTATCATATCGAGTCCGGTGGAGCTGGTAAGAGTGGCCAGCTGAGCCTGACTGTCCCGGCGCAGAGGCTGGGCAAAGGTGACACTGTATTCCGGAACCCAGACTTGAAGCAGTTCATCGTTCACCACCATCACCATTCCTTCCGGTTCAACAAAATCCAAACGCAGCAAGTTGGGATTTTTATACCAGACCTTGGCTGTCTGGACGGTTTCACCCCTTGTTATCACAAGGTCGGCCGTATAATCGTTGATGGCTTCATAACGCTCGGAAACCAATGCGAAATACCGGGTAGCGGTTTCCTGGGCAGAAACAATGCCGGTACTGATAATCAGAAAAATAAATACCGCAGCAAAACGGCTTTTTAAGGGATGACTCAAGGGCTTAACCTCTCGCGCCATAGTAACCGTTATTCAACCCCTGTCGTCAAGGCCTATAGAGCTGTACGGATCTATCCGGCTCAGGTTATCATCCGCCGAAGGGGGCCGATAGCAATGGAGAGTCACGGGAATATTACGGTTTTCGATTTCGGAGGGTCCATAGTCGCCCCGGACAAACCCGATGTCGCCTTTCTCCGGCATTTTCTAAGCTTCCTGAATCATTGGCTGGAGGATGACCTCTCGCGACGGGCCATTATGGTTGTCGGGGGCGGCGGAGCCGCCCGTGCCTGGCAGGGCGCCGTCAGGGAAATGGCCCCGGAAACTCCCGATAAATCCCTGGACTGGGTGGGCGTGATGGCCACAAGGCTCAACGCCGAATTAGTCAGAGCCCTGCTCGGGCCTTTGAGTCCGGATCCTGTTGTTACCGATCCCACTGCCGATTTTCCCTTCACGGGACGGGTACTCATGGCGGCAGGGTGGAAACCCGGCTTTTCCACGGATTACGACGCCGTTGTCCTGGCGGAACGCTTCGGTCTGGATAAAATCCTGATGCTCTCCAACATCGCGCAGGTGTACGATGACGATCCGAATAAGAATCCTGACGCCAAACCATTAAGCAGCCTCAGCTGGGACGAATACAAGGTAATGGCCGGTTCCAAATGGAATCCCGGAGCCAATCTGCCCTTCGATCCGGTGGCTACCGCCCGGGCTTCCGAAGCCGGTATCACAGTTGTAGCCGCCGCCGGAAGGAACCTGGAGAATCTTAAAGCGATACTGGCCGGCAGAAAATTCACCGGCACCGTCATCAGTCCCTGACGAATCCCGTTTCACAGCTCCACAGGATTCGGGACAGATCGGAGCTGAAAGGATTCGGTTTTCTGAAATCCGGCAGCCACTCATCACCTGAAATCAGATCCTGTATGAAACCATCATCGATTCCAAACTCTTCAAGCCATTCAAGAACCTTTTCGTACTCAGCAGTATTCAGCTGCCTTCCGGGTATGCGCCGCTTTTCCCCGGGGATTCGTACAGGAGTATACTGAGTCATCAGAGAGAGCCATGCCCTTCCGGCGAGATTCCCGGCGAACCATTCGAGAACCCCTCGTGTTGATTCCAGTTCACCGGGAAGTATCAGATGCCTCACCATCAATCCCTTCTTCATCCGGCCATCATCATCGACTACCGGCACAGCGTTGTCCGCCATGGCAAGCAATGCCGATTCAGCAGTATCCGGGTACCGTTCCATACCGTAAATCCGTCGGGCAACTTCTTTGTCCAGGGTTTTCAGGTCCGGCAGCCAGATATCAACCACCTGACCCGCTATCTCCATCGCTTCGGCCGACTCAAAACCTGAAGAATTCCAGGCGACAGGAAGCTGCATCCCTGCCTTTCGGGACAGCATCAGATATTCCGCCAGGGTTGGAGCCATGTGGGATGGGGTTACCAGATTGATATTTTCCGCTCCATTGTCCTGAAGGGTGAAACAAATCTCTGAGAATTCATCCGATTCCACCACCCTTCCGAAACCACAGCGGCTGATCTGATGATTCTGGCAGAATGGGCATTTCATCGAACAGCCTGTGATAAATATTGTGCCGCTGCCTCCACTTCCGGTGAGTGGCGGCTCTTCCCCGAAATGCAGGCCAGCGACGGCCAGGCGAAGCTCTCCGGTCTCTCCACAGAGACCCCTTTTCCCTGACAGGCGATTAACGGCACAGGAATGGGGGCAGAGCGTGCAGGATAAATAAGGTTCGCTGGAACTCATACTGAAGCTCATAATAATGAGTTTAGCGGATAAGAGCAGATAGGGTACAATGGATTTACAACATCGGAACCTGCGGAGGATTTACCCATGACCCAAGTCGCCATTGACCCTTTTGAATCAATCAGTGAAGTCATTTCACGACTGAGAAATCCCGGACTGCTGCTGACCTGTGGGAAAGAAGGCAACCCCATCACCATCGGATGGGCCACAGTCGGTGTGGTTTGGAGTAGACCTGTCTTTACGGTTCTGGTTCGACCCTCCCGTTATTCCTTCGGTCTGCTCAGGGAAGACGGAGATTTTGCAGTGAGCGTTCCGGCGGCCGGAGACAGGAAAATGGCAGCCGCAGTGGCATGGTGCGGGACAAATTCGGGTAGGGACGGGGACAAATACAAGGGTGCCGGTATCACCAGAGAACCGGGGATTATCATCGATACACCCTATGTTGCCGAATGCCCCGTTCATTACGAATGCCGCCGTATTCATTCAAACCACGTTCTCGATGGTGAACTGTACGGGGAGATTCGTTCGAAGCATTATGCTTCCGGCGATCTACACCAGATCTGGTGGGGGGAGATTCTCGGGGCCTGGCGAACCCAATGATTTCAGATTTTCATAGACAATTGATTTGAATGCACATAAACTTGCACTTAAGTTACGTATTTCGTAACTTAAACGTGAGATGCAAACTCTTACTGAAAAAATTTTCAAACTTTCTCCACCATTCGGTCTTTTTGATAAAACAGTCGTCGGAAATCTCTTTCCAAATATTAATGATGGGGCCAGAAAATTAATACTCCACCGGGCAATAATCGCAAATGAGATTCTGAGACTGAAACGGGGACTTTATATTTTAGCGCCGGAATTTCGCAAATCAGACCCCCACCCGTATGTTATTGCAGCTATGCTTCATGCCCCATCCCACATCAGTCTTGAAACAGCCCTCTCCTTTCATGGCCTCATTCCTGAAGCGATTTTTCAAGTTTCCAGTGTTACCTATTCAAGAAGCAGGGACTTTGACACGCCACTGGGTCTTTACACTTTCCAAAGGGTGCCAATACTGAATCCTCGTTCTGGTGTGGAAGTTGTCAAACTCGGTAATGATTCCTGGGCTTTTGTTGCAAAACCTTTACGTGCAATCACTGACCTGATTTATCTTCGCAAAGAGATTTCATGGGAAACTGATGAGCTTAATTTTTTAACCGATTCTTTACGAATGGAGAATGAGGATATCTCTCAAATCGATTTTTCCCAATATAGCGAAATCCTCAACGGTTTACATGATAAGCGGACTTTGTTCTACCTTAAAAGTATGAAGAAGGAAATCCAAGGATGATAAGAGATGTGCTGCAAAAGAAAATTGAAGAATATGCTCCGGAAGATACACTTGAGCAGGAAAATATACTCCAGGAAATTATGCAGCATTATATACTTGTAATACACATTCGTCACCCATCTAAACCAATTTCCCATGATTTAATTTAAACCGATTATTCCAAATATTTCTGCACTAACAGATTGGATCTCAACTTTTCTCATTCCCTGTTTCAATCTCAACATCAATGATCTCTACATGCCAAGAATCTCCTAACTCTCCCCCTTGTATAGCGTATATATAATATGCTATCTTATGTTATGTCAAATGAAAATGTGGAACAGCTTCTCAATGAACGTGACTTGCTTCTCTTGGAGCTTGGCCGCTTACCCCATTTGCTGCATGGATCGTGGGTAGAACGGTTCTCGGTATGCTCCCGTCCCGGATGCCGTTGTCAAAGGGGCGGGCCGCGCCATGGACCGCGGCACTATCTGGTTATCCGGGAAGAGGGCCAACAACGGCAGAAATATATCCCCAACTCACAAGTCACTGCCGCGAAAACCGGCCTCAGTGAATATCAGAGGTTACGTGAAATTGTCGATCGGATAACACAAATCAACCTGGCGTTGATAAAGGAAAAAGCTTATGAAGATTGAATCTCCACCGGTAGGATTTGAAGTCATCGAAGGTGCAGATATTTTTCACTATGGACATTTACCGACTGCGGCGGCGTACTGCCGACGTCTTGGTTTAGTAGAATTGGTGAATAATCTTGTTCCATCCCAGATGAACATCAGCCCGGGGGTTGTGGTACAAGCGATGGTACTGGACACCCTCTCAGGCCGGTCGCCACTGTATCGGATCAAGGATTTCCTGGATGAAAGGGATATTGAATTACTGATCGGAGAAGATATTCCCGCTGGCGCTTTCAGCGATATCAATGTCGGCCGGTCACTCGATGCCATCTTTGATGCCGGCCCATCGAAAATTGTCACTGAACTTGGAATCCGAGCAAGTGGAACCTTCGCACTGAATACCAGCTCTCCCAGTTATGATACAACCTCGACAAGTCTCTGGGGTGATTACTCCCGCTGCGAAGAGGATCATCCACCCCAAGGTTCACGCATCACCTGGGGGCACAGTAAAGACCACCGGCCGGATCTCAAGCAGTTCATGACGGAATTATTGTGCGTCGATCGAGGTGTACCCATATTCGGAAGGCTTCTAGATGGTAATTCCTCTGATAAAACGTCAAACAATGTTGTGCTCTCTCGAATCAGTACGATTATGGCTAGACATGGCTTAGGCCCCGGAGCCTTTGTCTATGTGGCAGATTCGGCCATGGTCACCAAGGCCAATCTGCAAGAGGTTAGCCCGAATCTCTTTCTCACTCGGCTTCCGGCGACCTACGGTGAATGTGAGAGGGCTATCGGCGACGCTGTCGATTCGGATGTGTGGACTCATATCGGAAGGCTCTCTGAAACTCCCACCAGAGGTAAAAGGTCTTCTGCACAATACAAGGGGTTCGAAACATCGGTAACCCTTTATCAGAAGACTTATAGAGCACTCGTCATCCATTCGGATTCCCATGACAAACGTCGGCAAAAGAAGTACGACAAGCTTGTGATAAACTCGGCAAAAGAGATCACCAGCACCTTGAAGAAAATGCCTTCGGTATATGCCTGTGAACCTGATGCCAGGATGGCCGCTTTACGAGCT
>JAUUYD010000106.1 GCA_030590585.1 Spirochaeta sp. | reverse complement strand
GGGCGGTTTCAATGTATTTAATATCCCCCTCCCCTCCCGTGATTTGCCCTTCGGCGATGAGGCGCCTCAAGTTGCCGTAAGTGGAGATGATGTTAAAACCATGATCATGAACACCGCTGTGGGTAATGTAATCCCGCATATGGGCATCTATTCCCCGGCGGGCATTCTCAAGAAATGAAAGGTATGATACCCTAGGGCAAGCCTTGGACCCAGAGTTGCCTTTGGCAACTCTTTTCCGCCCCAAGGGGCGGGGTATCATACCTTGCTTTGCCTGCACTCGCTCGGAAATACCCAAGGGTACTTCTCTCGCTCCGTTTGGCAATGATGCATCACCGTCGGCATCGAACTGCAGCAGATAGGATCCAAATACGAAGCCCCGTGTCCAGTCGGTCCAGCTCCGGCTTGTATAACGGCCGTTAACAGTATAAACCGGCGCTCCATTGGAATGATCGTACTCCGATTCCAGGCTTCTGATCTTTCGGGCCGAATAGTCCCAGAATCGGGAAAGCATTGGAAGCAGTTCGCCAGAGGTCAATTTATCATCAATTATCATCAGAACCTCCCTGATTTTGCAATGTGAAGTATCATCAGACGACAGTCCTTAACAACGTGATAGGCATGTTCGAGTATGGCATCGAACTGCAGGGACTGACCGGCTTTAAGACAATGATGTTCCCCGGGGAGAGAGATATCAACCTCTCCCTCCAGTACCCAGCACAGTTCGTAATCATCCCCATGGATTTCCGGCCTGAAGAGCTCTTCACCACATCCGGCAGACCCGTAAAGACAGAGTATGTTGGAATACTTGATCTGTTCAAAAGAGAAACCATGAATCTCTCTGTGGCCGGCTTCCTTGCGGTGACCGCTCCGGGATTCCGCCAATGCAATAAGGTCGGCGGCGCTCATATCAAAAATCCGGGCTATACGAAAAAGTGTTTCCAGTTCGGGAATACTCTGATTACGCTCAAGCTTGGAGATGACTGCCGGTGAAACGCCGGATTTCCCTGATACATCGGCTATGGTGAGCTTTGAACGTTTTCGCAGATTACGCAGTATGGTGAAGTCGTACAGCATAGATGAAAACCTTCTTTTAACTCGACATTATTTCTTTAACGATATATATACAATAACTTAATACATTCGAAGAAAGATAAATAGAAGAAAAGCTCAATTTAAATCGGGAAGGAACTAGAGGATTCCGGCACCCTTGAGAGTAAGATAGCGGTTGATAATCCTGCTCGACAGTTCACAGGGGCGTGAATCGAGTGTGAGTATGCCCTGCTTCTCCCAGTAGCGGCGAAGGCGCATACGCTGATCTCTGTACATAGCGGCCGCTCCGTATTCAAGGGCGTCATCAAGATTTTCCACTCCGGGTGGTCCTGCGGCCCCTTCCTCCCGGAGAGTCACGGCCATCATCAGGTGCCTGCCCCTGACAAGGGGAAGCATCCAGCTGACGATTTCGCCGTCTTCTTCCCTGAGATTTGTTATGAAAATAAGAAATGTTCTACGCTTCAGCCAAGTGAGTACTTTTTCAAGAGCTGTTACCGGAGATGTTGCGACTGCTGCGCTTTCATAATCATAAATGCCTTTCATCAGATTCCAGTACTGGGATCTGCCCTTTGCCGGTGGAATCCAGCGGTTTTCCCTGCCGTATGCATACAGCCCGACACTGTCACGATGATCCAGGGCTACCGCAGATAAGCGCAGGGCGGCTCTCATAGCATGATCGAACTGCAAACCGGTTCCCTCTTTCTGATGAAGCCTGTATCCGCCGTCGAGGATGATGAGTACCTGCTGATCCCGTTCCTCCTGGAAGGTACGGACGACGGGGTTGCTGCGCCGGGATGTTGCTTTCCAGTCTATATGCCTCACTGAATCATCGGGACCATAATCACGCAATTCCCTGAATTCGGTCCCCTCACCTCTCTTACGTACCGTTATGTCACCGGTAAGAGTTCTAAGGGCTTCGAAAGGGTCAATAAGACCGGAATGATCCGACCGGATGTCCGGCAGTACCTGCAGCTCAACAGGATTAGCGGCATAATTCAGCATCCTGAAAAGTCCTAGAGGACTTGGGTACTCCACTTTCATCCCTGCACTATGCCAATTGCCCCGGCGTTTTGCCGTCCAGGTGACATCAACCTTGTGCAGTTTATCCCGTATCCAATCCTTTCTGCCGATGATGAGCGGATAAGGGTAGGCTTCAATTTCCCCGGGTAATTCTTCATATATATGCAAAAAACGCGGTACCGGAACACCGCGGCTTTTTATTTCGATACTGATGTTCACTGGGGAATCAACTGTACAGATATCTATTTCATCCCGGGAAATGGTGACGCCGGGACCTGATCGACGGCTACGCAAGCCTGCTGACATATCAACAACGGCAATCAGCACAAGAATTGCGGCAGAACCGATCCATACAGGCCCGAGTCCAGGAAAAATGAGAAGAATCAGAGAAGAGAGGCTCAATCCCGTCAGTATTATCAGAAAGGATGTATCTGGTCTCATTTCCGGGGTGCTTCCACCTCTTCCAGTATGCCGTTAATTACGCGATCGGCGCTAACACCCTCCATTTCGCTCTCCGGAGTGAGGCGTATCCGATGCCGGAGAACCGGCAGAGCCATGGCTTTTATATCATCCGGCAGGATGTAATCCCTGTCGTCCAGCAGTGCCGCAGCCCTTGCGGTCCGTACCAGGGCGATACCAGCTCTCGGACCCGCTCCCACCGACAGCCTGTGATTGTCCCGTGTTTCACCGACTATTCGCACTGCGTATTCCACAACCTCGGCATCCACGGTAATTCCGGCCGCTGCGGTCTGGAGCTTGAGAAGACCTGCAGTATCGGTAACGGCATTTACAGCTGAGAGATCGAGTCCTTCTCCCACGACACCGTCGGTGACTTTCATCACCATGTTCTGTTCGAGTTCCGGTTCGGAATACGAAATAAGCAGTTTCATCAGAAATCGATCCTTCTGTGCATCAGGAAGCGGGTAAGTTCCCTCATGTTCATATGGGTTCTGGGTGGCGAGGGTCATGAAGGGACGTGGAAGTTCGTGAGCCGTTCCGTCGATACTCACCTGATATTCCTGCATCGCTTCGAAAAGTGCGGATTGGGTTTTCGCCGGTGCACGATTAATCTCATCAGCGATGAGCAGATGTGTGAAGACAGGCCCCTTTCGCGTATGGAAACGGGAATTGGCCGCATCATACATCAGGTGCCCGGTGATATCACTGGGCATCAGATCAGGGGTGAATTGGATCCTTCGGGACTCACCTCCGAACGCCCGGGCCAGAGCCCGGACCAGCAGGGTTTTGCCAAGTCCCGGTATCCCTTCCACCAGAACATGCCCTCCGGCGATCAGGGACACGATAACGTTCTCGAGAATCTCATTCTGACCGATAAATGTTCGGGAGACTTCAGTAATGATACTTCGAGCCAATTTCGTCATTTCACTTCGATTTTCCATTGTTGCTGTTTCGTCATTCATACTTTGTCCTTGATGATCCGGAATATCTGCATATATCGCACAAACGCTTTCTTACCGTCTGCCTGTTTACCTTCAAATGCACGCTTGAGTGATTCAACTTCGCATCCTGTTCTGAGGGCGGTCTTTTCATAGGAAATCGACCCGTTGATTTCCGTACATCCATTTCGCGCCAACTGCCGCATTGCTTCGATCCGGCAGACTGCCAGATAAGAATCAGTACAGCCATGACGCCAGAGAAATGCACCTTCAGCCGCCAGCCTGAGTTTAATGTCACTTCCGGTCTGAGGGAGCGGCGCCGACATGGATTCCCTCCTGACGAGGAGCCGCCAGATCAGCATGGCGGCTGTAATAATCCAGGATATTACCAGCACCGGAAGCCAGGGATTATCATGAAAAGGGACCCCGGTTTCCCCCCCCAGCAGGAACAATACGGATTTACCACCCGACCGTCCACCAACGAGCTCCCATGCAAAATCGGCATTATCAAGCTCACCGATAAAATAGTTTTCCAGGAAAACCGGCGCTCCTGTCAGTATCATCCGACCCTTACCGATTGAAAGTGATACCAGATGGTAGCCGTCACCATCATTTGTTTCGATATAACTCAGGATTTCCGGGGGAGCGGAAAACTGTAATACAGTTTGGGAATTCATGGTAACGATTTTTTGAATTTTACCGGATTGAATCAGCCGGCCATCGATAATACCATTGTCATCAGAGATATTGATTACCTTAAGTCCGTACTTGTTCAAAACGTCCATAGTTGTACTCGGGAACTCATTCTGATAATCATCGTTCAGGAAAATTCGCAATTCACCACCGACAGACAACCAGGACTGAAGCGATTTCCATAATATCGGTGCTTCGGGATTCTCAGAAAGATACCGGGTATCCAGAAATATCACATCGTAGTCGTCATACCCCTCGGCCAAATCATCCGTACTGCCATAACTGAGTTTTACACCACTTTGCTCCATCCAGCGACGGAAAACCAGGTAGGGATCCCGGACGGCAAGACCTGAAGGGGGAGTCACAACGGTTTTCTCATATCGTTCCAGATCTTTAAAGAGTCGAAATCCGATAGCTGTCAGAATCAGCAGAGTTATGAAAAAAAGAATATTGCGCCTGTTCAACAGCTTCAGATACGACATCAGGCACTTTCTCCGGAGAGAGCGTACAAATAATTCGAAGCTCTGCGGAAATCCCCTTTTCCGGGTTCACGGTGAGCATATGCGGCCTGCCGCCATCGATTGACAATCCATTCAAGTTCAACTGCATGAAGACTCTTCCAACTGTTCTTCCCGGTATCCAGACGGAGCACTTTCAGGAAGTCCCCTTCTGTGGCATCCGATCCGGGTGCCATTTCGTCATGGAGGCATATCTGATCCGTCAAATACCCGTATAGAGTGGCCCAGGCCTTTCGCTGAGCACCGCTCCCGTATAGTTCTGAAGCTAAATCCAGGGTATTCGTGATTGGAATAGTACCAATAGGATCCGTAGGATATTTATGTTCAACACGGTCTTTTTTCAACGACCTGAACCATCTGAAGCGATTACGGTTTTTCCAGAGTATTCCCGCTGATAAGGCAGCAGCCGCGGCTATCACTGCGATACGAAGTACTGCAGCGAGTGTTTTTGAAAAATTGAATTGTCCAAAATCGTTCAAAGACCTCGAGTCATCATTGTTGAAACTGCTGCTCTCACGCCATCTCAGGGCTGTCCTTTGTTTTGTTCCTCCGAAATCATCGTCGGCCAGAACAAACTCAAGTTCTTTCAGTGGTGTCTGTTCAACCTTTGGTACCCGGGCATCTTGTGCCTCCGCTGCATCAGGGATGAAAACCATCAGTGAAATCAGAAAAAACACCAATGTCCGGCTGGATATCCTGCGGGATCGACGACGAAAAGCGATATCAAGATCCCAACCTTCAAGCTCGACACGACGGTTGATGTACAATGCGAAGCCCATGCACACTGTTGCCGGTTCCAACAGTCCCATCATCAAACCGTAGGCGATGAACATCCCGCGATAAACCCCCGGTACCGACCAATCAAGCTGCACTCTCATGAAGTAGGGAATGAAATTCTGAACATGGATTAGAAATATCGCCATACCGTATACCAGAAACAGTTCAGCCAGGAACATAAAGAAACCCAGGGCCATTGCCGTGCCCTTCTCTTCTTTACCTATCAGGCCGACTCTATGCCTGAGCCGGGTTCCCCTGATTCCCTCAAGGAACCGAACCGGTAATATATAATGACGCCAGAGGGAAAACCTTCTCCAACTCAGATCGCTGACAAGTCCCCTGAGCATTGCCTTACGGGAAATCATTCCCACACTTCGACGGGAAACCACGGGATTGAAGAAAACGGTGCCGAGCATCCGTAGTACCAGTCGGTCCCAAATCGGTTTAAACCACCAGAGGGCCAAAAATGAAATCCAGATGAGATGTTCCGGTATCAGCGCCAGTGCGATAAACACCGGCACGTACACCGGCAGAAAACCTGAATACAATCTGAGGAAGAAACGTCGGTAAAGCAGCAGACCCGAGTCCAGGGCTTCAAGAGGCCGGCGTTGTCTCAGTCTGAACGCGGTCTGTTCATTCATGGGATGCTCTCCCCGCCTGAATGAAATAGGTCAGCATTAATACGGCAATAAATGCACCGAAAACGTATTTTATAGATGCCGAAAGTCGACTCGATGACCAGAACGCTTCGATAATCGCCGCAAGAACAAGCAAAAAAACCGAACCGTAAAGACGGGGCAGAATTCTTTTACCGATAAGCTTCATTCCAGCTTTCGGGGTCAAACGACCGGGGGGGCGCAGCAGCGCGATTCCCAGACGCCAACCTGCGGCGGCACTGAAAATGATTGCGGTGAGCTCAAGGGCGGCATGACCGGAGATGAATGGAAAAAAAGTATTTCCGAAACCGATATTCTGCAAATACCCGCCGACTGCACCGAGAAAGAAGGCGTTGTACAGCATGTAAAGAAGACTGCCGATTCCGGCAAGTATTCCACCGGCAAAACTCTGGAAAGCAATGGATATGTTATTATAAATGTAGAAACCGAACATATCCGCATCATCATTCACATCCCGGGGAGTGAGGAAATGCCCTGAATCAGGATCGTACATTTCCTCCAGGTTATCGGTCACTTCATGTGAAAACCAGATAGGCATTATTTCCGGGTTCGATCCGACAAATAATGCCGCTGTGGCTGAAACGGAGAAAAAAGCGATTGTAAAGATGATGAGCAGACGGCGTTCGCGTCTGACGGCTCTGGGAAATTCCAGGGCAATGAAATCAGTCAGCCGGTTGAACTTCAATTTTCGGACCTTATAGAGTCTTCCGTGCCCCTCAAGAACCAGACGGTCCAGACGTTCCGCGAGAAGCGGGTCGAAGTCCTCGGATCGGGCAGTGTTCAAATCACGTATGATGCGCCGATAGGCGGAAGGAAACCTGAGGGCCCGTTTCCGGAACTCGGAAATATTGAGGGTAAGGGTTTCTTCCATCCAGCGCCATTCTGTCTCCCTACGGTGGACAAAATCCCGTTGATTCATCCACCAACCTCCGTTCCGATCAGGGATTTCCCCAGTTCAAGCAGGTAAAGTCCGGGCCGATCGAGAGCTGCCGGGTCGGTTGTCAATTCCGGAACGATACCCATAGCAATTTCATCCGCTCTTTCTTCGCCGAATCGATGGTATCTGCGGCAGAAAGAAATGATATCGGCCTTATCCTCACCGCTGAGAGGAAAAACCGCTGTTGTCAGCTTCACCGAAAACTCGTTTTCCGGCGTAATAATCAGGGGATTTTTTTTTACCTGGTCGACATGAATCACCAATGTGGAAGCCGCCCAGTCTCCAAGACGCCGGTAACCGGGACTGAATAGAAGACAAATGACTCCGATGATACTCAAACCCATGAAAGTATCGGCAAAGCGCAGAAGATTTCGGGTAACCGAGGCTCCGGGGGAAACAGGTGAACCATCGTCGGAAACAACCCTGATTTTAACCAACCGCTTTCCCGGTGTTGCCCCGT
>JAUUYD010000158.1 GCA_030590585.1 Spirochaeta sp. | reverse complement strand
TTCTGAATAAAATCGTCAATATCGTTAATCAAGTTCTTCGTCCCAGTGATCTTTGATGAATCCAACGAGGAAGCGTTCTCCGTTTATGATGAGGGACGGGAAGGACGGACGCCGACCGAATTTGTTCCGGAATTCACTTTTAATCTCAGCTTTCTCTTCTGTTGGAAGATTGTCCAGTTCCAGATATCGGAATGCCAGCCCCCGGCCATCCAGATATTTACGGGCACTGGCACAGAATCCGCATGTAGAGAGGGATAATAAGGTGAGATTCTCAGCAAGTCCTTTTCCTTCCGTCGTGTTCCATTCATGGCTGTCAAACATAGCAGCGCCTCCGCATTCATTGTTCTTTTTATTTATCGTTATTTCAAGAAGGCAATTTCATAAATATGAAATTACTTCGATACGATGGCCGAACCCTCTCTGAATTTACTCTAGAGATGTGTATTTTCAAAAATCTCCGATATTTGAAAACGGCTCTAAGAATTATTGATCTCCTGGCGGGAATTCACGATATTCCAGCAGATGATGAGTTTAGAAAATACGGAAGAGTTTCAAGCTCTTTCCCAAAGTGATAAGCGTTTCTGTGCCCTTTTTACCGCCGAGGGGTGCCCGGACTGCCGGGTTCTCAAAGCAGTACTTCCAAGTCTGGAAGAGGAGTTCGGGGACAAGTTTACCTTTGCTGTCATCGATCGGGATACTTTTCCGGATCTGGTTGAAAGGTTTGATATTCTCGGCATACCAAGCCTTGTTTCTTTTTACAAGGGTGAAGTAACCGGGACGTTTATAAGCAAATTGAGAAAAACAAGACAGCAAATTGTCGATTTTCTTGAAGAGGCCTATGCCAATAACTGAGGTTCTTTCAAAATTACCATTTTTCAAGAACCTCAGTTATTGGGTCGAAAAGATATTTTCTAAAGGTCTTGGTAATTTCAAAAACCGGGGTTTTTTGAAATTACCTCAGCTGAGCTTTTAAAGCGGCAATATCAGGGAGCCATATGTCGCAGAGTTCTGTCATTGCGTTACGGATTGAGGGGATTGAATGACCCCATCCTGCCGCGGCTACCGGAACCCCGGCAGCTCTGGCCATTTCAACGCCGGGTTTGAGATCATCCACAACCAGAACTTCAGAAGGTTTAAGTCCTGTCTCTTCCAGAATGCGGGTTACCGGCCATGGAGAAGGTTTTCGGCGTTCAGGATTATGGTCCCAGCCGAAGATGAACGCTGGAACTATTCCCGGGGCACCATACTCGTAATGCCTTTTGATATGCTCAGTTGTGGAATGGGAGGCAACGGCAATGATACCGCCCTTTTGTATAAACTCTTCCATCAATTCGGGCAGCTCCGGATAAAATGGAGGGTTTCTGGATTCATTGAATTCCTGCCATATCCGGAACTCCTGTTCCATTTCTTCGCTGCTGAAGCCAATCTCTTCAGTGAGATAGCTCATTATTCCAGGATCGAAATTCTTTTCAAACCAGGTATTCAGGTTTATTACCGGGGAATCCGGACGTAGTTTTTTCATAACTTCCAGGTGAGCTGGAAAGTGTACGGTTGCGGTGCTGTCAACAGCCGTATCATCATGGTCGAGAATCAGGCATTTTATTTTCATGTGTCTCCAGGCCGTTCCCAGGCCCCCTGATCGGTTCTTCTGCCGTCTTCAAAAAGCCCCTCAAACCGGGTGCCGTCAGCCCAGACGAAAACTCCCGGCCCGTGCATATTTCCATTCACAAAAGCTCCGGTGTATTGGCTGCCGTCAGTCCAGATGCAGCGGCCGTCTCCCTCAAGCAGCCCTCCCAGGAAGTTTCCTTCCATCACCCGTCCGTCGGCCCATGACAGGCTGCCGTACCCCTCCATGACACCTGCTCTGAACTCTCCGTCGTAACGGCTGTTGTCGTTGTATTGGAAGATTCCCTTACCTTCGGGTTTTCCGTCAACAAGCGGTCCGTTGTAAATGCCGTTTTCAAAGGCCGCGGACTGTGATATTCCCGCGGCGGAGCGGTTAAAGCTTCCTCCGAGGGTGAATGATCGATAAATCACTTCACCAGGCCTGCGTTTCCCTTTTCGGGTTCCGGCAGGAATCCATGTCACCCGTTCAAGCCACCGTTTTCCGTGAGTTGCGCCATATGCATAAACTTCATCTCTGATAATTCTGTCTTCGGAGTTATAAATAGTTTCCGACGCCATCCGTCCTTCCGTATCATATGAATGAAGCGTCTTTCGGTGCCGGGAACCATTCGGCTCTCTGATTATTACAGATAACAGGTGATTTTCATCATCGTATGAGTATTCAGTAATCAGGTCCGGTTTCTCGCCATCATAGAGGTATTCCTGTTCAAGACGGCCCAGCGGATCGTATATTTCAACTCGTATCCTGTTTCCTCTGCATTCCGCCGTCATACGTCCGGCTTCGTCGTGTTCGTAGCTCCACAACTCTTCAGCGGGAGGTAAAAAGGTTTTTATTATCCGCTTTGTAAGCCTTTTCTCTTTATCCCATTTCCAGATTTCCCGGCCGATAAGATTCCCTGATTTATCAAGGCGGTAACAGGCGATTTTCAAATCATTATCATCGTACGCGTAGAGATGCACTTCTTCATCCTCTTCTTTTGATGAGAGGAGTCCCCGCTCATTCCAGCTGTACCTGGCGGTGAACCGGCGATCAGTTTCTTTCCAGATAAAAAGAGCCCGTTTAAACGAGGCTCTTTCAAGAGTGAGTGAGTCAACATGACCATCGCTGTCCAGGAGGGGATTGGGAAACATTCCCCAATTATGGTTTATCTGATTACTCCTTTCCACAGGGCCGTATTTATGGAATATAATGGCAGTATGAAATCCATTTTGGTAATCAATGATTCTTCTTTACTTCGGAGCTTTCTGGAAAAGCAACTGAAAGAGTACGGCTTTGAAGTTCTGCTTGCAATCAACGGACTCGACGGCTGGGGGAAAATCCGGCAATTGCAGCCGGATTTGATTATCATGGACTATTTTCTTACACGTAAAAGCAGCATGGAAATTCTCAAAGCTATGGCTGCCGATCCGAATATTGACAGTATTCCTGTTGTGATGACCATTTCCAAGCGTGAGAAAAAGCAGGTAGTGGAAATAGCACAGATGGGAGTACAGAAAATCCTGAACAAGCCGGTTAGAATTGATGCTCTTCTGGAGACTCTGACAGAGCTTCTTCATGTTGCCATTGAAATGGACGACACTCCCTGTATACTTGATGCCCACTTGAACGACCAGATTCTATTTGTTGAAATTGCCAGGGGATTCAACAGGGAGAAAATAAACCTTCTCAGATACAAGGTTGCCGAGTTGATAAAACTATACTCGGTTCCGGATCCCCGGATACTGATTCTGATGACTGATATTGAATTCCGTTCGGAAGACAAGAATAAACTTGAAGTTCTGCTGGAAGAGGTGATGGGCTTTGTCAGTAAGCCTGACCGGATTCGGATTCTCACTGTTTCAGAAGATATTATTTCCTACCTGTCCGGTCATGTGGTTTTAAGCGAAATTGAGGTTTCAAAAAGCCTGGAAGAGGCAATGGATGGACTTCTCGGTATCAAGGGTATGGAATCTCTCACAGCGGAACAGGACAATGTTCAAGACAGGTTTTTCTCAGCAAAACAGGACCTGGAGAAAGAAGCCTTTCAGCTGAATTTCCAGAAAGAGTCACCCGGGGAAGGTCTGAGTCAGCTCGAAGGGAATTTTCGTATCGCTGTAGTTGATGACGATATGATTGTAAGGGAGATTATCAGGAACACATTTAAAGCCACCGGTTGGGAGGTTTTTCCCTTTAGCAATGGAATGGAATTCGTAGAAACCCTGGAGGCAGAGGAAAGCTTTGATCTTCTTTTTCTTGACCTTATTATGCCTGAGATGAACGGATTCGCGGTTCTGCAAATGATGAACGGCCGTAAAATTGAGATTCCGACAATAATCCTGACAGCACTTTCCAGAAAGGAAAGTGTTGTCAAGGCTCGGGCTTTCGGCGTTGACAGCTATCTTATAAAACCAATAAAACCTGAGGGAATCCTGGCGAAAGCCACCGAAATCCTCGGAGCCGATTTCTGATATGCCCCGGGCCTTCGACCGTTTATCGTTTGCACAGACGATTGAGAATCATCCTGAAGGCATCGCTTTTATCGGGGACAGGATAGAAATAGAGGATTGCAACGATACCTTTCGCCGTATGACCGGGATAGGAGAAGGCCCATTACAGCGTTTTGACAATCTGGTTCATCCTTCTCATTTTGAGGCATGGTCATCCGGCCTCTCCAGATTTCTCGCTGAGCGATCCGGTACCCATCGGCTTATATTGAGACTGGCCAGAAGCGGGGTTCCCGACAGGTGGGTTCGACTTTCGTTTCTTCCTCTCGATACTCCTGAAAAAGAAAGCTTCCTCATTCTTGTAAGTGATATTACAGGGCAGAAACGACTGGAACTTAAACTGATCCGGGCACGTGACGGGGCAGAGAAGGCAACCCGGTCAAAAAGTGATTTTCTTGCAAATACGAGTCATGAAATACGAACACCGATTCATACGATAATCGGTATGTCCGATCTCCTTATGGATACAACTCTGGATCAGGAGCAGGCTGATTATCTCGGACAGATCCGGTTTGCTGCTGATGTCCTTCTTACACTGATCAATGACATTCTTGATTTCTCCAAGATTGAAGCCGGACAGCTTCGTCTGGAACGAACGGCTTTTGAGCTTATTGATATGCTGGAAGATGCCGTGGATCTGGTAACCCTTGAAGCTCATAAAAAGAATGTTGATGTTGGTCTTTACATCGATTCCAGGGTTCCTTCAAAGGTTTTCGGAGATCCTACCAGACTACGCCAGGTAGTGGTTAACCTGGTGAATAACGCCGTTAAATTTACACATGTCGGTCAGATAGTTCTGGATGTGGAAACGTTATCTGTAACTGTTGAGAAGGTAAAATTAAAATTTTCCGTCAATGATTCAGGTGTAGGAATACCACTTGAGAAACAGGAGAATCTTTTTCAGGCATTTCATCAGGCCGACAGCTCCACAACCCGCCAATACGGCGGAACGGGCCTTGGTTTGTTTATTTCCAGAAATATTGTGAGTCAGATGGGTGGAACACTCTCCTTCATCAGTGAACCGGGTGAGGGGTCTTCCTTTTTCTTTGAAATGGAGTTCGACAGGGCTGATGATAATGTTGTTCTTCCGGTTGTTCCCGAAGATTTTTTTGCCGGCAGGAGAGTTTTGATTGTTGATGATAACGATGTAATTCGTGACAGAATCGGCAGAACCCTTCGAGCCTGGGGGTTCCGGGTTGATGAGGCGGGAAGTGCTGAAGAAGCCCTGTTTTTGATGCGATCTTCCGATAATAAAAAGTACGAGCTGGTTATTGTTGACCAGACAATGCCTCACATCGATGGTTGGCAGTTTGCCAGTGAGGTTCATGCCGACAGTGATCTTGTGCCTTCCAGGATGATACTTATGTCCATGAAAGGGGGAGTCGGATCGGTAGAAGCCAAGATGAAGCTTCTTGGCTGGTTTGATTCCTATCTTACCAAGCCCATCAGACAGAGCGATTTGTCAGCTTCGGTTTTCCGGCTTCTCAGTAGTGATATGGACCTTGAAGATGCCGAAGAACTGGAGGAAATTGAATCCCTGGGGGAAGATGATATACTGCAGCCCGCCGCCGGTTACCGCATACTCATTGCAGAGGATCATGAAGTAAACCGGAAATTGCTGCTGACTATTCTCGAGAAGAACGGCCATGAGGTTCTGGAGGCTCCCAACGGAAAAGTCGCATATGAGATTGTTCAGCGGGAGAACCCCGACCTGGTGTTTATGGACTGTCAGATGCCGGTGATGAACGGTTATGAATCTACTGAAAACATCAGGAAGAACGGGTATAAGGCCCCGGTTATTGCGGTAACTGCCAGTGCCTTGGCTGAAGAACGGGAGAAGTGTCTGAACAGCGGGATGAGTGATCTTGTTACCAAGCCCTTCAAGCAGGCTGATATTCTTATGATGATTGAGCGCTACCTGGGAATCGGACAGCATATGGCCGCGAAAGTTGAAATCAC
>JAUUYD010000392.1 GCA_030590585.1 Spirochaeta sp. | reverse complement strand
TGTTTGAAGCCAAACCCGGGGAGCTTCTTGATTACAAGTACATCGTTCTTGGAAGTTCCACATACGGCCAAGGCGATCTCCAGCGTGATTTCCTGGACTTTGAGCGGGGTATGGACGATCTGGATCTTAGCGGTATCAAGGCCGCCATATTCGGCTCGGGGAACAGCCGCTACGCCTACTATGCCGAAGCTGTGGACATACTGGAGTCTAAGGTTAAAATCCAGGGCGCCAGATTGGTTCTACCTTCTTTCAGGCAGGACATGATGATAGAGTTTCCCGACGGGGAAGAAGTTCTAATATGGGCAAAGGAACTCGCCTCTGCAATTGCCCTGACCTAAATAAAAACCGGTTCGGGGTTAACAGCCGACCCATGAGTCAGCCAATCTATGGTGTCACGCAGTGATTCCTCAACAGGGCGGGATTTATAACCGAGTTCTTCTTCCGCTTTAGCGGAATCGATGACGGCATTAAGCTGCAGTATATCAATTGATCCCCGGGTGAAGAGAGATTCGGATCCAATACTGCGGGCCCATAATTCGCTTATCTCTCCGGATGATCTGGCAAGCCATAGAGGCAGGGTGAATCGGCGATGATATATGCCGCTTACCTTCTCCAATGTACTGAAGAGCTCGGCGATGCTGATATATTTTCCTGAGCTTAAGTAAGTTTCACCGGATCTGCCTTTTTTAACGGCGGCCAGAGCTGCTCCGGCCACATCCCGGACATCGACAAAATCAAAGCCCCCTGGAACAGCGGCCGGGATTTTACCGTCGAGAAAGCGCTTAATCATATTGGTGAATAAACCTCCTCGAAAATCCCAGGGTCCGATGATACCAGTCGGACAGATCAGGATGGTTTCAAGATCTCCGGACAGCCCGGCTGCAGTAACCAGGCGGCTGGCATCGGCTTTTGTACGGCCGTATTCCATGACTGCATTGTCCCGGGCGAATCCGAAATCTTCCCTTATAGGCCTGCGTTTGGCTTTCAAATCGATGGCTTCGATACTGCTGATATATACAAGGCGTTTAACACCGGCTTTTATGCAGGCTTTGATAACATTTTCAGTCCCTGTGACATTCACTTCGTTCATGGCTTTTATTTGTCCGCGCCGGATATCAATGAGGGCCGCGGTATGAATGACTGTGTCGGCGCCGTCAAAGGCTTTGGTGAGAGCCTCCAAATCTTCAAGCGGAGCGTTGTCGATACGGTTGCAGTAGCCTTCCAGCAGACTGCGGTCGGATTGGGGCCGTACTGTAACATTGACTGTGTCGCCTTGTGAGCTGATCTGCCGAAGAAGAGACTGACCTAAATGGCCTGTGGCACCGGTGAGAGCTAGCATTCGCCCAGACTAGCATCCCTGTTTGAATATGGCCAGTATGATAATTCGAGCAGCTGTTGTTATGAGCAAACCCGGTGTATCTTTTTGTGAACTAAAAATGAGTAACTTCAGAGTGATATGGAATGTGAATGATCAGAAAACACTCTTATCTTCTTGTAGTAAAACAAATTAAGTAGTCTTCCATTGAATACGACAGAGTTTTGGCACAGGCATTGCTCTCTTCTTCTGCATGAACGATACACTGTCGATGATTCTGATATGGTTTTCACCCCTGATAGCCTGGCTCCCGCTTTCGGGAAAAGACAGAGGAGGCGAACCCTCTGTTTCCGGACGTGCTGAACTTTATTTACTATTGGGTGCATCTGCTGCCATACCTGCCGGATTAATGCGTTTAACTCAGTTCTCAGGGGGGGCAACTCCTTCCTATGAAACAGCATACGCATTCTTCAGCAGTCTGGCTCTGGATGGATTCATGGGCACCTTACTCCCTCTGGCTGCAATCGTTTTTTCAATAAAAATGAATGGAAAACCTCATAACGGCAGTATCGGAACGGCAAGGGCCTCTTTAATTATTATGGCTTACTGTCTTATTGATGGTATATTTGCCTATCAGAGCGGATCGGGTTTTCCCGCTCTACCCGAAGCTGTACTGCGAAGTATACCGAAACTGGCTATGGCTCCTGTCTGGGGCTATTTATTTGCTGAAAAAACCCATTCAAATGCCTGGTATCGGCTCATGACTGCAACTCTGGTGATCGGCTCTTTTCTCATTGGATTTGTAGCATTTCTTCTTCGAATCAATCTTGTTGGAGCGGCGATTCTGCCTTCGCTGTTGATGTTTCTCTCGGCACTCGGCTTTCGATATCGTGTCCTGGAAAAATCAGGGATTACAGAAAGGGATATTGAAGAAACTGATGTTTCAGAAGCTATATCAGTTCTCTCCTCTTCCAGAAAAAATCCGGGTTACACGGTGTACAAATTGATGAAGGAGCAGCGTTACATTCAGGCTCGTCTTGAGGCCGAGGAATACCTGGAACGCCACACCGATCTGATTCTCTACAGCTGGCAGGCGCTGCTTCGATGGCTTGGAGGTGACAGGGCATATCGAGTTATTTTTCTTTACCGGTACAAGGCCCTTGGTGATATTCAGCGGAGAAAATTCAAAAGCCATCTGGATGACTATCTCGGGGAGTATTCCGGAATCGTTTCAGGGTGGATTCGCACATTAGAGAAGGCGGAGAAAAAGGATTCTGTTGAAACACAGAGATTCCCTTATCACCGGAAATGAATCTGATTCAGCCAATCTCACCGGTTTTCAGAACGTCCCGGCTGTAGGCTTCAGCAAGCTCAGCCGGGGATGCATTTCCTCCGCTGAACTGAAGAACTACCCGTTTCCCGGCCAAGCGGTTCCGAAGGGCAATAGCGGCGGCCAGAGCGGCGGAGCCTGCACCCTCCAGGAGCTCCCTGCAGTGATGAGCCGCCAGAGCGATACCGTCGTAGATTTGATCTTCTGAGAGGAGAATAAAATCATCCAGACCCTGCTTCCCCGCATAGATACTGAAAGGCAGTTCGTAAGCTGTTCCGGTAGCTACCCCCCCTGCAAATGTGGTGTTGGCCGCTTCAATAATGCGGCCGGCCTTCCAGGAGTCATGAGCCGCCGATGCCGCTTCAGATTGAACGGCGATGATTTCGACATTCGGCTTCAGGGTACGGAACACTTTTATGGCGGCTGAGGCTTCACTACCGGCTCCCAGGGGTAGGATGATTACATCAATATCTGCTTCCTCTTCCAGAATTTCAAGAAATCCCGTACCCACGCCGTTTATGAGAAAGGGCTCATTAGCCGGGTGAACCATGTAGAGATTTCTTTCTTTTGCAAGATTGATGCAGTGCCTGCCGGCTTCATCGAAATTCGCTCCCGTCTCTATGAGTTCGGCACCAGTATCTCTAATTGCCTGGCACTTCACGGGATTGGCACCTTTTGGAACAACAACGATGGCCTTCAGGCCGAAGAGTCTGGCAGAATTGGCTGCCGACAGGCCGTGATTTCCGGTGGAATAAGTGGTAAGTCCGGGAATCCCATCTTCTCTCAGCTGCCGGGCCAGGTTTATTCCTCCCCGAAGTTTATAGCAGCCTCCCTGGTTTCTGTTCTCCAGTTTGGCCCCCACTTCAAAGCCGAGAATTCGGGAGAGGGCCGGATATCTCCGGTAGGGTGAGGGTGTCATGTACGGGCGGATTATC
>JAUUYD010000031.1 GCA_030590585.1 Spirochaeta sp. | reverse complement strand
ATGATTGTTAAGATGTTTCAAATACCGTTTGGTATAGGGAAAAAGTCCGGCTTCAAGCAGGTGATTGATAACCTTGCGTTTCGCAATGAGAGATTCGGCGGCCAGGTCCATCATCCTTCCAAGACGAGCGTAAAAGTCAGCTTCAGAAGATGCAAGATATCCTATACGGGGTAGATTTATGGTAACCACACCCAGCGACCCTGTGAATTCATCAGATCCGAACAGGCCGCCTCCACGCTTTCTTAATTCCCGTTTATCCAGCTGGAGGCGGCAGCACATTGATCGGACATCTTCCGGATTCAAATCTGAATTGATGAAATTCTGAAAATAAGGTGTGCCGAATTTGGAAGTCATCTCAAAAAGGAGTTTGGCATTGGGGCTTTCCCAATCAAAATCCCGGGTGATGTTGTAGGTTGGAATAGGGTAGGCAAAGCCCCGGCCGTTGGAATCGCCTTCAAGCATGAGCTGTATAAAAGCTTTATTAACCATGTCCATTTCGCTGCGGCAGTCACCGTATGTGAAATCCTGCTCAACACCGCCGACAACGGCACTGCGTTCCTTGATATCCCCGGGGCATACCCAGTCCATGGTGATATTGGTGAAGGGAGCCTGGCTTCCCCAGCGGGAGGGGGTATTAACTCCGAAAATAAAGCTTTGAAGTGCCTGCTTAACGGCTTTAAAGCTTAACTTATCAACCTTGATGAATGGCGCCAGATAGGTATCGAAACTCGATAAAGCCTGTGCACCTGCCCACTCGTTCTGCATGATGCCAAGGAAATTGACAATCTGAAACATCAAGGTGGATAGATGAGCTGCGGGTTTGGATGAAATTTTCTCACTCACCCCACCAAGTCCTTCCTCAATCAGCTGCCTGAGTGACCATCCCGCACAGTAACCTGAGAACATGGAAAGATCGTGAATGTGCATGGCTCCGGAGCGATGGGCTTCGGCAACCTCAGGAGAATAGACGTTTTTAAGCCAGTAATTCGCGGTGATTGTTCCGGAATTATGAAGAATAAGTCCGCCTAAAGAGAAATTTACATTGGCATTTTCGTTAACACGCCAATCGGACTGGGACAGATAGCCGTTCATTGTACGATCCACATTCAGCATCAGGCTTTTGGCATCCCTCAGATCTTCCCTCCGGGATCGATAGAGAATATAGGCTTTAACAAGGGATTTGTCCCCGAAATCGATGAGAACATTTTCCACCAGATCCTGAATCTCTTCTACTGCCGGTACAGAGTTCGGATGGCGGTCTTTCATGAAAATTCGAAGCTGATCTTCAATAAGATCTGTGATTTCTTTCGGATCAGAGCCGCTGTTCACTGCATCAACGGCTTTATTTACCGCTTTATGGATTCTTGATCGATCATAACGAACAACACGGCCGTCACGTTTGACGATGCGTTTGATTGGGAATTCCATCACTTGTGTTTTATTTTCCCTGGAAACACCCACAAGCGCTTTCCAATCAGTCGTTCGTCCTTCCATAAATGCTCCTAAAAAAGTTCACCGTCGGGTTTTTCATCCGGGCCGAGATCGTCGATTACACTGATGAATTCTTCAACATTCTCGAATTGACGGTAAACAGATGCGAATCGGACGTAAGCAACCTTATCCAGAGAGAATAATTTCTCCAGAACAAGATTCCCGATTGTCTCACTGCGAATCTCATGAGTGGAGCGGCTCATCATGGCTGCTTCATCTTCAATGACATGAATCAGTTCCTCAACAGAAGCATGCGGCACAGGGCGCTTTTCCAAAGCTCGCATAACTCCATATTCTACCTTTTTCAAATCGAAATTTTCCCGACGGCCCGATCTCTTGATAACCATTATTGGAACTTCCTCGATATGTTCATACGAGGTAAAACGATACCCGCATCCGATGCATTCTCTGCGCCGGCGGATGGTTGTACCGCTTTGGTTTTGCCTGGATTCAATTACCTTGTCATCGGTTTTACCGCACAACGGACACTTCACGTTAAGTCGTACCCCTTTTGAAAAACGCCATATATAGGTGTTTGCCAGCCAATAGAAACTTTATCACGCCATATGTGGAATCATCAAGATCAGAGATACTGAATTGTATAAAATAAATCTATTTTTCTTTACAAACAGACATAATCACCCGCTGACTTTTGAGCATGATTTTTTGGGCTGCATCCCCATCGGAGGCTGCTGAAGCTATATTGAGGCTTCAATTCGGGCAGTACGGGATGCTGAATCCCTGATATCCGGGCGGATAACAGAAGGCGGTTCTACAGGATTGAGCCATATTCCAACAGTGGAGATGGTCAGTTCAGCATCAGCATTAACTGTGAATCTGATGGACATGGGAAATGGAGGATTATCCCCGATGAAAATTTCTGCAGATGTTCCTGATGGTGACATTTCAAAGGGATAATTTGCATCATGAAGGGTAAAAGGTGATTTCGACTTCAGATGTATTACAAGCCGAATGGGGTTTGATTCCCCGCTGATTGTTCCTGTAATAGTCCGCCGGCCGAGAAAAGATCTTGATTTTGATTCAATACTCAACGGGATTCTGTTAAAAGGCATTCGGACTTCAGAACGGCGTCCGAGATTCTCAAGGGGGTAAATATTACCGTCAAGGATGAGATCGGCATCACCAATGGGACCGGGGCTTAACATTTCCAGTCTCCTGTCTCCATGTATAAGATCGATATGATCGATGAGTTCAACAGGTTGAGGATTATCAGCATCAAAGGGATTAAGACCGGTAACCCAGAATGTGGTGATGATGGCCGAAAGGCTCAACGCGAATGTTGCAGCCGGTGTCAGAACGCTGTATCTCGTTCTGTCGAAGTGAAGTTTCCAATAGTTAAGACTTGTGATAGCAAGTATTACCGGAAACAACAGTAATGTGAGAATAATATTTCCCGAGATCCGATCAAGGAGCATGGAACTGATAATCCCGGAATAGGGCTCTCTGATGATTACTATCAGCCCCATTATATATGGGATAACAGACAGTATGAGAAACCACCCCTTTCTTTGTATCTTTCTGGTGGCTGTGAACAGCATCAAAAAGATGATGGCCCATAGAGAAGAGGCGGCCAGAGTGATATCTATGGCAATAAATACCAGTGTCGCGATTCCTGATACTGCAATCGCCGCATATGAGTAGAAATGTGGATTTCGTGGCAGGGGCAGTCCCCTGGTAATGAGAATGAAATTCAATGACAGTGCTGCCGCAATGCTAAGCTTGAAGAATACGAAAGTTCCAGGTGCATAAGACCATATATCCGGGAATCCGGAGAGCAGCATGGTTTCCTCAACAATCAGGGTTGATAGAAAAAGGAATAGAAATACGATAATGAACAGCAGCGGCCCGGTCCACCAATATTGGGAAAAACGCTGA
Source organism: Spirochaeta sp. (assembly GCA_030590585.1). The sequence continues at coordinate 7,942 of JAUUYD010000031.1, read as the reverse complement.
AGATTCAGCCGCACATCCCGTGAACGTAAAAGGATTACGAACATTGACAGGGCTGAAATTGTAAGAAATACCGACACATATGGAAGCTCGGAAATTATACGGGGAGAGAATCCTGTAAAGGGGCGAAGGAAAATATAGGTACTTTCACGATTATCCGGAATCTCTTCCAGCAGGAAATCAATGTAGGATAATGCGTTGAGAAGGCGGTTTATCTGCCTGAACCCTTCGTTCCCCTGGAGGGTACCGGATCCTTCAAGGAGAATGGTTGGTATTTCTGTTTTCAGCCAGGTACTCAATGAACCGATGTCACCCTGCAGACCCAATCTGGCCACCTGAATATCCGTACCTCTGAGTCTGAAGGGGATGAATTCTGAAGAAAAGGCATCAGATACTTTTTCGGTGAGCCAATAAGGTGCTACTTTACCGTCACCTCCAATTCTGATATTCCAGTTTTTTGGATTCTCATCGCCTGCAAGATACACAGCGAATATATCATTTTCCTTATTTAATCGCTCCGATGCTATTCTGCTTCCGTATGGATGAAAACGAGTTTCACCCCGTTCCGCTCCGAGAAATGCCAGGACAACGGTATTTTTGGGTGGATTGATTGAAAGCTCTTTGGCAAATTCCAGAAGAATTGCCATTGAAAATGCACCACCATCGATTGGAGCAGCAAGTATGTAGCGTCCTGCAGCTGCCCCCGGAATCTCCGCGATAATATTCTGAGAGAAAGAATGACCCCGTTCTCCGGAGTTGAGATACTGTTTACTGTAAGAAATTTTCAGATTATCCAGATGTGCTGCTATGTACAGAAGGGCTTCTCTCTCACCTTCAGAACCGTCGACTCTGGACTCAAGGGCGTTGAACCACAGTGTATCATTCATTACATCTGAGGGCGAGGCTGTCACGAAGAATATCAATGACATGAATAAAATGATGGTTATTACATAGCGCATTATTAGTAAATTAGGTTGACTTGTCCTGTGTCGTCAAGAAGCTTCCTGTCTAAACCTCTCCATGCTATCCTATGTTCATGGATATTCTTGAGGAAATTCGTAATCGTTCGACGGTGCGGTCTTTCGATGGCGGATCTATAGACCCCGAGGTTCTGGACAGGATTCTTGATGCAGGGCGTCGGGCACCATCAGCAAAGAACAGACAGGCCTGGCGTTTTATTGCCATCCGACAGGAGAGTGCGAAGAAATCCCTTTCTGATGCTTGTTACGGGGATGCTCGATTGATTGATGCAGGTTGTGTGATAGCTGCCTGTACTACCAATATCAATTACACAATGCCCAACGGCCAATTAAGTTATCCGCTTGATATAGCAATTGCCGTTTCTTTTATGATGCTCCAGGCTGAACATGAAGGGTTTGGAACTTCATTATTGGCCACTTATGATGAGATAGCTGTAAAAGATCAGCTGACTGTTCCTCATGCTATGAGGGTGGTTATACTACTGGCAATCGGCCATTCTTCCGATAAATCTACTTATACCGACCGGCTCCCGAGGGAGCGTGTCATTAGTTTCGACCATTGGTAATAACCGACTTTGATATTTGAAAGGATTCACCTCGAATATGTCTCCCGGTAAGAAGCCTATAATTGAATTAAATCCACACGTAACCCTCACAAACAATGGAGTGGGTTTTTTCATGGATAAAGGGTATAAGCTCAGTAAGATTGCCATGGCGGATGGTTCTGAGCAGTATGGGGTTAAACTGGCAAAAGTTTCACCGAGTTCCTTTCAGCATATGGTAAGGATTGGTTATCTTTCCAGGCTGGAGATTGCCCGGCCGGAGTTTACCTCAGTGCGGTCTGACTTGATGGATCTGTCCAAGTTGATTGTTTTTGGATTTCTATACAAACAGTTTGACCAGGTACTCTTTGATATGCTTATCGGATCATCGATGATTAAGGATTGGAACAGGGCAAATCCGGGGAACATCATCGATGAGCAGACGAAAATCAACGATTCCGTTCTCAATGATGTTCTGGCACAGAATGCTGATCAGTTGAAATCCATTCGAAAGGCGATTACTTCACCGCTGCTTGAAGGCATTGCTTCCGATTCTTCATTACAGGCTGATGAGAAAAATATCATGATATTTCTTGCAGACCGTTTTCTGGATCATACCCGCCCCTTTGTGTGGTTTATTCTCACCAGATTCAGCTCCGATTTCGAGCATAAGGAATTGATACAGAAAACAAGGAAACAGCTGGAATTGTATATACGCCGATCTCGGATTGCTGATTATCTGACTCTTCTCCTGATGGAACTGGCCCTGAGTGCTGAAACCCTGAATAGGACTTCTTTCGCCAATCGTGTTTACGGTGAGGGAACCGATACAAAGCTGCTGCTTTACGATGCTGCCAAAAGGACTGCTCTGATAAAGGCTATGGAGAAATCCCAAACCAATCTGACAATCGCCTGGAGGCTCGGCAATTCAAATTCCTCGTCGATCGGTACAGAGAAGAAACTTGAAATCATTATCTATAACCGTGAAGCAGAATATCTTGAGTTGAAAGAAAAAGTTGAGGAGAAAATGAAATCCGGCTCCGGCGTCTCTCTGGGGCAGTTCTACAAAAGCACTTCAGCGGGAAATACGGAAATGGGATTGCTGTACCTTGGTTACATGCAGGAAGAGTGCGATAAGGTGGGGATGCGCTTCACTTCCAGGGTTGGTGAGGCTCGCAGTGGTGTTCCCTCAATAACACTGACTGTTCAATTTTAGTTGTACAGATACAGCTAAAAGGCCTGTGCTGAAAACCAGAAATGCTGTACTCCAACAACAGGTTCAAGCATTTCCCCTGTATATGACCCTTCAATCGCAATGCCGCTTCCGTTCCAGATACTGTCTGTTTCTGTATCAGAGAATTTTCCATCGGATATCCGGTGGAAATCGAGTCTGTTTCCCGAGGATACGGATACAAATGCATTCAGACTTCCTATATTCTTTCCATCGGAAATTCTGGCGGTATCCAGAGCAGAAGAGGTTCCGGGGGCCCAGAACAGAACAATCGGATCACCGCCGACGGTAATTTGAAGAAATCCCTCGTCCTTCACTTCGCTGTAAGCAATGATACGCTCTTCTTCATTGTGCATCAGCACCAGTACTCTATCCATAGCATCATGTTCAGGATCGATACTTCCCTGGAACAGAAAAGGTTTATTCCCTGAAGTATCGTATCCTGCATAAGGATTCTGCCCATAGGGTCGTGAAAAGCCGGTATTCTGAGAGATAACATCCGCTGAAGGGGCTGCCGACAGCGCTTCTGAGAACGATAGGGTGAGGGATGGAATGAATTTGAGTTTGTCCCCCGCGTGTTTGCCGATAACGGCCTCACCGGTAGCCTGCTGCCACCAGCTCTCAGTTTGCCTGTCATACATAATGAGATTACTGTTTCTCAGGCGCCCGGTTGTACCGAAATCGAGTATATTTCCGAAATGTTTTCGATTGAATGCAACCCCGGTGTTGCATAGGGGGCAGAATGTCACTGTCAACGGCACGCCGTTGAGCTCATCATTGATGATTTCATGCCACATGAGAATCTGAATAGGATAGATTCTGGCCTCATCAGCAATTCTTACCAGAATAACCGGCTCATTATCTGCCAGCCATTCTCCGGCATCCTCAGAACTTATGTATGTTGGATGATCCAGTGCCGGGATACCGTCCTTCTGCGGTCCGCCGGAGAGAATCTCAGCAGGATCTATGAGCATTCGAGTGAAATCCGTACTGAATCCCGGTGCGGACCAGTTATAATCCACAAGGCTCTGATTTTCAGATTCATTTTGATTATCGATTTCTTCAGGAGTTCCACCTGCACTGATACCGATTGTGGGTAGCAATATGAATAAAAGAACAGCGAATGAATACTTTTTCTTCATTACCATATAATAGTTATATAGTAATGAATGAATAAAAACTTTGGATTTTCAGTATGGATAATGTGAAGGATCTGTGTTGCACAGAAAACGGGGTTAGTTCTGCCTTAACCAGCAGCCCGACAGGTGGTCATTCACAATCCCTGTTGCCTGCAGATGTGAATAGGCGATAACAGGACCGAAAAACTTGAATCCCAGTTTCCTGGCTTCTTGGGATATCTTCTCTGCAGCAGGGCTTGTTACCGGAATGTCTTCCAGCTTATCCCAGTAGTTTACCAGGGGTTTCCTATCGTAAAACCTGAGCAGCCAGTTTGCAAAAGAACCGAAGCGGGACGATATATCCAGAAACACCCCGGCATTGCCGATGGATGCTTCAATTTTCTTTCGGTTTCTGATGATTCCTGAATTGTTCATCAGCCTGGTGATTTCCATCTCTCCCCAACCCGTAACAATTTCCGGATTAAACCCGGCATAAGCCTCCCGGTATGCTTCACGTTTTTTCAGAACAGTGAGCCAGGAAAGGCCGGCCTGTGCCGACTCAAGAACGATGAATTCAAATTGCCGTCTATCGTCATAAGCAGCCTTTCCCCATTCTTCATCATGATAGGCTTTGTACAGGGGACTATCACCGCACCATCCACAGCGCAGCCGCCCATCTTCACCAGGTATCAGGTTTTCCACAACTACTCCCGGAGCTGATTCTTTCTGCCTGCTTTTCTGATGGCTCCGATCAGCCAGCTTCGGCTTACAGCTCCGGTTTTAGTCTCTACAATTCTTCCCTCTGAATCAATGACGATGGTGGTGGGCAGTCCTGATATACTGTAAAGAAGCATTCCCTGACCGGTATTGTCATACAGTAAAGGTATATTGAGATTGTTGGATTCAAGCCACTTTTTCCCGTCTTGAGGGTTCTTTTCTGTTCTTACGGCATTAATGGCATAGAAAGTGGTGTTTTTAAATCGCGGATCGGCCTGAATACGTTCCAGCATCGGCATTTCTGCCCTGCAGGGAGGACACCAGCTGGCCCAGAAATTCAGTACTGCAGGGCTTCCGGCAGCCATTGAAATATCCCAGGGCTCCCCATTCTCATCGTAAAATACCACTATTGGCAGTATTTCCCTTTGAGTGCAGTTATTGCTCTGAAGCATAATCCACCCTGATGCGGCGAGTGTGAGAACAATGATGGTACTTAACGCCCATCGCATCGCTTTATTCACGGATTTATGAGATGCTTTCTTTCTCCATCGAAATGCAATCCATAAGCCGGATATCAGAGCAGCAATCAGAACATTCAATATTCCCCCGCTGCCGTAGAGCAGCAGCATGGGATTGATGAAAACATCACGGCTGTCGGTTAATACAAGACTGAATTTCCAGCCGAGCAGAAAGGGCAGTACAGCGGTGAATAAAAGATCGGAAAAGATGCGTCTGTTCGCTTTATCACCTTTGAGGGAAATGGTTCCGATAAGGAATGAGAAAAAAAAGATGAGGGCTGAAACTATGAGAAAAAGGGGGATGGAAAAAGGTCCGATTGATAATGAATCACTTATTGACATGGGTTTAAAACCGTCTCCCCCGATACCTGACGGTACCGGGTGACAATTGGTTTTTTTTAGTCTTAGAGAGCTGCGATAGCTTCCTTGAACTTACCTGATTTAACGGCTGAGTTGCACTGCTTGCAGATAACGAGTTTTTTTTCGTTGACTTCATATTCGTAGAGCAACTTTATGCCTGACCTCTTACATAGAGGACAGTTTCCCCGGCCGGAGCCTGGTGTTTCCTCTTTGAGGGGTCTGCCGCGATGCGCTTTGGACATGTTGGATCTCCTCTGATTCTTCCTGACGGCATTAGATTCTGCTGCCCGAAGTTACCGGCAGACTATACTAGCGCTCCGTGATAAGGTCAAGGCGTAATTCAGCCCTGAAAGCTTTGGAAATATCAGAGTAAATGCTCTGTCCCGATAAGTATTTCAGACCCATTCATATCGGATTCCCAAGCGAATGTCGGGATCGTTCCTCGCTGCGCTGCGGTACGACCCTAAATATGAGCGGAGTGAACTTGTTCATTCTGACGGGATCGTTCCTCGGCTTTCGTCTCCGGTACGACCCTTGATCCGAATGAGCGCCGGGAAAGTAGGGTTTCATACCCCGCGGCTCTGCCGCGGAACCGGGAGTCGCTCAAGCGACTCCGGGTCCAGGGCTCTGCCCTGGGGTATGAAATACCATTCATTCCAGAACAATAGAGCTGTCACTCGAGCCGGTGTACCGGAGATTGTTTTTCAATCTGTCTTTGGTATAAAGTATAAACGGATGAGGATTTATTCATGGATATGAAAAAAGTCGCCAGGCTCACACGGGAACTTCTAGTTGAAATTGGCGAAGATCCAGACAGGGAAGGTTTGCTTAAGACACCTGAACGTGTTGCCGAATCATGGTCTTTTCTTACATCCGGTTATCGAAGCGATATGAAAAGTGTCATTAACGACGCCGTCTTCAAGTCTGAAGCGAACAACATGATTCTCTGCCGGGATATCGAGCTCTACAGCCTTTGCGAGCATCATATGCTGCCGTTTTTCGGCAGCTGCACCATCGGCTACATCGCAAACTGCAAGGTGATTGGTGTGAGCAAGCTCGCCCGGATTGTCGATTTCTTTTCAAGACGTCTTCAAATACAGGAGCGCTTGACGGCGCAGATAGCCCGGGCGGTAATGGACTCAGTGGGCGCCGAAGGTGTCGGTGTAATTATCGAGGCTCGGCACATGTGTATGACGATGAGGGGTGTCGAGAAACAGCATTCATCCATGTCAACCAGTTCGGTACTGGGCAGTTTCCATTCTGATCCGGCAACCAGGACCGAGTTTTTGAGTCTGGCCGGGAAGTAACCGGGTTGCCCCCCCCGGGGTATCATACCTTTTCATTGCAGATCCCTGCACATTTTACAAGCCGTTAATCGTCCTTGTTAATGAACAGCTTCACCTCTCCGCTACCGGTTTTTTTGTCGGTGATTTCCTCAATCAGGATTACTGACTGAAAGGGTATCATCAGATGATCCGAGCCTCCGAACTCTTTCAGTACATCATCTTCCGATGGATCGATTACCAGTCGACTTGTTTTAGTGAAAACAAGATCCTTGATGGAAACAAAATAGGGATGGGTAAGGTCGAGACTTCTGGCCTTTAATAACACCTGTTTTTCCTTCCAGGTGAAATGAACGCGGTAAATTGACATAAACCGACTATATACAGCTTCGATGTTTTGGAAAACCGATTGAATCCAAGTTCAGCTGAGGTTAGATTGGAAGGGATATGTTTGAAACAATTGGCCGGCGGCTAAGACAGTCTTTCAGACAGATCTCATACGCTGCCGGATTTCAGCTTTTTCTCTTCAAGGAAACGTTTTACTTTCTGAGTAGAAAGAGGATCGGGCTTCGGGTTCTTATTCTGCAGATTCTGTTTACCGGAGTGGAAGCCCTCTCCATTGTTTCCCTTCTATCCCTGGGCATAGGGGCCGTCATTATCATTCAAGGGGCACAGCTGCCGGATTTCCTTCTGGGCAAACAGCTCTATAGAATCCTGATAATAGTAATCACACGGGAACTCGGACCGCTGCTGACAGCATTTGTTATTATCGCCCGGTCCGGGAGTGCTATTACCACTGAACTCGGGAACATGGTGGTTTCCCATGAGATGGAAGCTTACATGTCTGTGGGTATCCATCCGGTTTCTCAACTCGGTGTACCCCGGTTGATCGGTGTAGCGTTGTCAATGCTCTTGCTTACAATGTATTCGAATGTATTCGGTTTGCTCGGATCGTTGACAGTCTCATCCATAATCACCAGAGTGAGATTGGCAGATCACCTGTCGGCTCTTTTTTCAAATTTCTATCTGATTGATATTATTGCCAGTGTAGTCAAGAGTTTTTTATTCGGCCTGATTATTGCCGCTACATCGGTATATTACGGGTTCAGTGTCAGTGGAGCTGTGACAGAAGTTCCGGTTAAAACTATACGCTCCATAGGGATGAGTATTGTTCTCTGCATCATTGCAGACGGTAT
>JAUUYD010000458.1 GCA_030590585.1 Spirochaeta sp. | reverse complement strand
CCTTCGGTAGACGTTCTCGCCCTTACAGCTACCCCCATCCCCAGAACTCTGGCACTCACCGCCTTCGGTGATATGGATGTATCATCCATTAAAACCATGCCCGCCGGCCGTCTGCCTGTGGAAACACACCTGGCGCGTATGGGCAATGAGGCAAAAGTGTATGATTTTGTCCGCCGGGAGCTTAAAGCTGGAAACAGAGCTTATTTTGTTTATCCTCTTATCGAAGAGTCGGACAAAACCAACCTCAAGGATGCCGAGAACATGTTTGCAAGGCTTTCAGCTGATGTTTTTCCCGAATTCAAAGTTGCTTTGGTCCATTCCCGTGTGGAAGAAGCCGAGAAACGCCGCATCATGTCGGATTTTCGGGAAGGCCGTCTGAATCTGCTTGTAGCCACCAGTGTAGTCGAGGTGGGAGTTGATGTCCCGGAGGCCACATGCATGGTGATTGAGCATGCCGAACGCTTCGGCTTATCGGCACTCCATCAACTGCGGGGGCGTGTTGGCCGGGGCAGGGAACAATCCTACTGCTTCCTTGTGTATGCCGAGCCGTTGAGTGACGATGGTAAGAAGCGGCTGATGATAATGAAAGAAACCCATGACGGTTTTCTTCTGGCTGAAGAAGACTTGAAAATGAGAGGACCCGGCGACATGGCCGGTACCCGCCAATCCGGATTTCTTAAGCTCAGTATTGCAGACCCGGTCAGGGATTTAAGGATTCTGATAGAAGCCAGGAAGAAAGCCAGAGAGATTACTGCAAATGACCCTGTATTACTTGGCGCCGGGATGTCGGATTTGAGAGAACTTTTTTCAACTTGTCCGCCTTTTGATGAAAATCTTTTAAGTACGGGATAAAATCTTGAGAATTACCGGAGGCCGGTTCCGCGGCCGCATAGTGGCCTGTCCGCCGGGGGTAATTCGCCCCGCGATGGATAGAATGAGGGAATCCATGTTTTCCATCCTGGGGAATCTTGAAGATCTCAGTTTTCTTGATTTATTTGCCGGTTCAGGTGTTGTGGCACTGGAGGCTCTCAGCCGTGGTGCCGTCAAAGCCGTTCTTGTTGAAATGGACGGGGGAAAGCGGAAGACCATATTGGAAAACCTGAAGATCGCCACAGATGACAAATCTCAAAAGAGAGAACTTCGGCTGATTATAAAACCGGTAGAACGATTCCTTCGCCCGGGTATGGAAAGATTTGATATTGTTCATTTCGACCCGCCCTTCCCCATGAATCATAAAGAGCGTCTGCTTTCCATGGCGGACAAAGCCGGTCAGCCCGCGGCCGGCGGCACCCTGATGATCCACTATCCCTCTGAAGATAAACTCCCGGAACATACCGGCAGCCTGCGCTTATACGACAAACGAATATACGGCCGCTCTCACCTGGCGTTCTATACCAGGGATAACTGACAGCAGCAGATTCCCGACAGATTTTTCTCAGCCGGCAGGCATTTCGGATCGATATTCAAAGCGACACTTCTGGGAGGATCTTGTGTCGCTTCACCAAAGTAATAAATATTATAGACTTTTTCACATTCTTTTCCTCATTGCACTTGTTTTCACAGTGAACACCGCTGCCGGAGCCTTGAATTATACCGTCGCACCATCAGACACCCTTTACGGTCTGTCCAGACGGTATGAGATACCCCTGAACTGGATTATCAGGGCCAACAGTCTTGCAAACGTGAATATCCAGCCCGGACAGAATCTGGAAATACCTGTTAACGGGATAAACGCTCTTGAAGTACGTCCGGGTGACACTCTTTCAGCACTGGCATTGGAATTTGATTTATCACAAAATTACCTGCGCCGCTATAACAGTCTTGAATCAGATTCTCTGAGAATAGGACAGATAATAAAGATACCGCCTTCGGTTCCTGCAGGCAGCTACCGTGTACTCACGGGAGATACAGTTCTTGCTATTGCCATCAACAATAATCTGACAGTCGATAAACTGCGGATGTTCAACAGTATGGAGAATGATGTCATACACCCGGGGCAGTTGCTGATAGTAGCTGCACCCCGGGCCGATGCCCATCATGTTTTAGAAGGGGAATCTCTTTGGACCATTGCCCGGAAATACGGGCTGAGTATGGACAAATTGAGAGAATGGAACGCTTTGGGAGGAGAAGTTATACATCCAGGTGACATGCTGGCTCTTTTTCCCGGACTTGATTCATCCTCTTTTATTTCTGTTCCGAAAACAGCCCTGGCGGCAGTCTCCAACCAGCGACCTGATGATGCAGTTCTACCTGACCTGCCCCGTAAAGGGGAATACTATTTCAGTTTTCCGAATAATCGGAATCAGCCCAGTATCAGTTATTGGGAATCTCCTGATGCCTCACTGGCCACCGATTACTCCAGGGCCCGTCAGGTTCTGGATCTCTTTCTAAGAGGTATAAAAAATAATCCAGCTCTGGATACTGCACTTGAAGGCTGGCATATCGTCATCGATCCGGGTCATGGCGGACTTGATCCCGGAGCTATAGTCTCAGTGGCCGATGGAAATGGAAATCCGCTTGTGATTACCGAAGATGAGTATGCCTACGATATTTCAATGCGTCTTTACCGCGCCCTCTACCGCCACGGAGCTTCCGTATCATTAACGATACTCTCGCCGGATCATCATATACGTGACGGCATCGATGCCCGTCAGACATTTGTTCACCGGAAGAACGAGGTGTATAACAGCGAATCGCAAAATGGAAATAACGGTTTCAGGCCGGTGGGAACAACTGAAGGTCTGGATTTGAGAAAATCAATTGCCTTGACTCAGATTCGAAATGCTTCAGTTTTTGAGAAAAGAAACGGCACTTTGTACATCAGTATCCATGCGGATAATACTGCAGATCTCCCCGAGGGCAGCGCTGTGCTTTTTTACGGCGGCAGTGATGAGGAAACCGAAAGGTCCAGGGAGCTGGCCTCAGAACTGGTTCCTTATCTCGGCAAAGCTGCATTTACCCATTATCAGCCTCTACGTGTGCTGGAGGGAAATCCGGCTGATGCCGCGGTGCTTGTAGAAGCCAGAAACATACACTATTCGGGAAATGCATGGGCTTT
>JAUUYD010000192.1 GCA_030590585.1 Spirochaeta sp. | reverse complement strand
TAGGCAACAAGCCTCATGACTTTGAGCAGTCTCAGGTGATGGCTGACCGCGGGAAGGCTCATTTCAAGAATAAGAGCCAGGTCGCATACACAAAGTTCCCTCTTTGAGAGGAGAAAGAGGATACGTGTACGGGTTTCATCAGCAAGAACCTTGAAAAGCTCCGATAATCCGGCGACTTCCAGCAGGCTGTTCCTGAGCTCAGCGGCATTTTCTTCAACCGACGGACCGAATTCAGAGCAGATATCCTGTGTTTGTTCAGCCATGTAAAATCCTCTATCAATTAAACGATTGCTTAATTGATACATTGTTTAATAGTTTTTGTCAAATTTCCCAACTCGCCAATCTCCCTGCCGCGATTTCCCTGTTTGCGTCTCCCGGTTTTCTCTTGACATAATGCTGATTAACTCGTATTGTTAGATTAGTCTAAAATTATTACCTGAGTGATGTGTTATGAGTTCAGACTTAACAGAAGCATTGGAAGATTATCTTGAGGCCATTTACGATGTCATTGATGACAAAGGCGGTGTCCGTGTCAAGGATATTGCCGAAAGACTGCATGTCAAGAATTCTTCCGTTTCTGTCGCCCTGCGGAACCTGAGGGATGCCGGATTCATCAATTACGAACCCTATGGTGTCATATCCCTAACCGATACCGGTTTCTCCGAAGCCCGGCGCTTATCCGAAACACATCAGGTTTTCAGGCATTTCTTTGTTAAAATCCTGGGGGTGGACATTGAGGCCGCAAACGAAACGGCTTGCAGACTGGAGCATACGATGTCCCCTGAAGTGATGGCACGCTTCCTTCAATTCATGAAGTTCATTTCAACAAATACCGCAATCGAAAATAGTTGGGAAGAAACCTTTGCACTGTTCTGTAAAACCAACGATGTGTCTCCCGGGAATCTGGCATCACCGGCAGATTATATGAATGGTAAAAACATGATCATCTCAGGAGTACGCTGATGGGTCTGAATGAGGTAAGTGACGGTGGGAAAGTTGTCATAACGAGAATAGATGGCGGCAGATTCGCCCGTAAGAAACTTATGGACCTGGGTATGATACCCGGAGTCCCTGTCACAATTGTACGTCGAGCCGGGAGAAATCCCATGCTCCTTTCTGTTATGGGCCGGCAGGTTGTACTGGGCCGGGGGATGGCTGATAAGGTTTTTGTCCGTTGAAATACAGTTCCACAGTAGCCGTAGTCGGCAATCCGAATTGCGGAAAAACTACATTGTTCAACGGTCTTACAGGGAGTACACAGCATATCGGGAATTGGCCTGGTGTGACTGTGGAGAAAAAAACAGGGGCTTTGCTGGGAGACAATTCAGTCGAAGTTGTCGATCTCCCGGGAATCTATTCCCTGAACGCTGTCAGTGAAGACGAATTGGTGGCCCGGAATTTTATGCTTTCAGGTAGAACCGATCTGGTGGTGAACATCACCGACGCATCCAATCTCGAGCGAAACCTGTTTCTAACCCTTACCCTCCTGGAAATGAAGATTCCCATCATACTTGTTCTCAACATGATGGATATTGCCTCAAGACGGGGAATCAGAATCAGTACCGAAAAATTATCAAAGGCTCTGGGCATCCCGGTATTCGGCATCAATGCATTGAATAATGTCGACGTCAGGGATGTCCGCAGAGCTATAAAAGAAGCTCTGGAGAATAGAAGTTTACCGGAAATTAAAGTCTCCTATCCGGAATCCATTGAAAAGGTTATTCAAAAGTGGTCTGGAAAGCTTGGAGAAAATCCTCGATTCACCTCCCTGCTTTTATTGGAAGAAGATGAAGAAACCACCGACAGGGTACTTTCAGAAGGGCTGCTCGGTAGCGAAGAAATAAATAAAAGGATGATGGAGATTAACGATATCAGCGGTGACACCCCTGATATTGTTATCGCCGGAGCGAAATATTCACTCATCACCGATATTTCAAAATCCACTACAAAAAAAAGAAAATCCGGAGAAGCCTTTTCCGAAAAAATTGACCGGGTTGTTTTAAATAAATGGCTGGGTGTTCCCGCCTTTTTAGCCGTAATTTTCCTGCTTTTCTGGGTAGTTACCAACATCGGCGGAGCATTCATTGATTTCTTCGATATCTTCTTCGGTTCCGTTTTTGTTGACGGATTCGCTCATCTTCTGGTGAAAGCAGGATCTCCGGATTGGCTTATAATTCTGCTGGCCAACGGTGTCGGAGGCGGAATACAGACCGTGGCAACATTCATCCCCATTATTTTCACCATGTTTTTCATGCTTTCCCTCCTGGAAGACTCAGGTTATATGGCACGGGCATCATTCGTTATGGACCGATTTATGAGGATGATAGGTCTGCCGGGAAAAGCCTTCGTGCCGATGCTCGTGGGATTCGGCTGCACGGTTCCCGCCATAATGGCAACTCGAACCCTTGAGAATAAAAAAGATCGTTATCTCACTGTCTTTATGGCACCTTTCATGTCCTGCGGTGCCCGCCTTCCAGTATATGCCCTGTTCGGTACGGCATTTTTCGGTCGGATGGCAGGACTTATGGTAGTGAGCCTTTATCTCTTCGGTATACTGCTTGCGGCTGTTACCGGATTTTTATTGAAAAATACATTATTCAAAGGGGAAGCCGCCCATTTTGCAATGGAGCTGCCGCCGTACCATCCGCCTCGAATCGGAACAATCATGAGGAGAACCTGGAGCCGGTTGAAGGAGTTCATATTCAGAGCAGGTCAGGTTATCGTTATTGCAGTACTGATACTCTCGTTCTTCAATTCCCTGGGAACCGACGGCAGTTTCGGAAATGAAGACGGGCAGAATTCCGTTCTTTCGGAAATCAGCAGAGCCATCACTCCGATATTCACTCCCATGGGATTGGAAAAGGAAAACTGGCCCGCCACCGTCGGCCTTATAACCGGTATTTTTGCCAAAGAGGCAATAGTCGGTACAATCAACAGCCTCTATGGTCAGATTGCCGCCGGGGAATCAGGGACTGCCGGAGAGTCTCCCCAGGAAGGCAGTGGAGAGTTTTCTCTAATCGAATCAATTGGTGATGCCTTCAGATCGATACCTCAAGCTCTATCCGGAATCTTTGAAAACCAGTCTGCCGCAGGTCAGGTTAACACGAAAGAAGGCAGCTTTACCGCTATGCGCAATTCATTCGGAAACGACTGGGCACGAGCCTATTCCTATCTGCTGTTCGTTCTCATCTATATGCCGTGTATAGCCGCCATGGGGGCCATGATTAGAGAGATAGGGCCTAAATTCGGCGTCCTGGCCATGGTTTACCTCACCATTCTTGCCTGGAGCGTCTCCACCCTTTTCTTTCAGATTATTCGGGGTCATGACATTCTACTGATGGCCCTCGCAATCGGACTGGTGTTGATGTTTATTCCCATATTCAACCTGTTCAGCGGCAGGAAAGGCCTTACTCGGGAGCAAACATATTAGAGACAATGCCGGCCGGACTTCACCCAAAGCCCTCTCCGTGATAGATTCCGTTTTATGGAAAAGAACAGGCGAACCGTCAACTGCGGACAACTCACCATCGGTGATGTCGGAAAAACCGTCACCCTTAACGGCTGGATTCACAGAAACCGCAACCATGGCGGAGTCCATTTTATAAACCTCCGCGACCGCTACGGTATCACTCAAGTTGTCATCGACGAGGAAGCCTCAGAGGATTTGAGAAACATTGCGGCCGACTTGAAGATGGAGTTCTGCATTGCCGCTGTTGGAACAGTCCGCGGCAGACCGGAAGGTATGGTAAATCGGGATATGATCACCGGTGAGGTGGAACTGGCGGTTAGCGAACTGGAGGTACTCAACAGCTGCCTTCCCCTTCCTTTCATGATTGACAGTGAAGATGAGGCGAATGAAAATTTGCGCCTTAAATACCGCTATCTTGACCTCCGGAGTGAAGGTATGCGGAATAGAATCAAGATGCGCCATGATGCGACATGGGCCGTTCGGAATTACCTGACCGAAAAGGGTTTCTGGGAAGTGGAAACTCCCACTCTCATAAAATCCACCCCCGAGGGTGCCCGGGACTATCTGGTTCCCTCCCGGGTGAATCCGGGACGTTTCTACGCCCTGCCCCAGTCCCCCCAGCTCTACAAACAGCTGCTCATGGCCGGCGGCACCGACCGATACTATCAGATGGCCCGCTGCTACAGGGATGAAGATGCCCGGGGTGATCGCCAGCCCGAGTTCACCCAGATAGATCTTGAGATGAGTTTTGCCAGCCGGGATGATGTTCTGGAAATGGTGGAAGGCATGATGGTAAGAACTTTCAAAGATGTACTGAATGTTGAAGTACCAACGCCCTTCCCAAGGCTGTCCTGGCAGGAAGCCATGGAAAACTACGGTTCGGACAAGCCGGATCTTCGTTTCGACATGAAATTCCAGGATTTTGCACCCTTTGTACCAGGCTCTGATTTCGGAGTTTTTAAATCCGTCCTGGAATCCGGTGGAACCGTGAAAGCCATGGTTGTAAGCGCTGCGGCTGGAATCTATTCCCGTAAAAAAATCAGTGATCTCGAAGATACTGCCAAGTCCAGAGGTGCCAAAGGCCTTGCCTGGATGAAGGTGACAGCCGAGGGCCTGGACGGCGGCGTTTCCAAGTTCTACACCAATCAGGCAGCAGCTATTAAAGAAAAACTGAATGCTGCAGAAGGAGATCTTATCCTTCTGATGGGATCGGAATGGAAAACTGCCGTCACATCCCTGGGTGCTGTCCGGGTAAAACTCGGAGCCGATATGGAACTCACCAAACCCGACGAGTTCAAATTCTGCTGGGTAATCGACTTCCCTCTCTTTGAAAAGAATGAGGAAACCGGAGACTGGGAACCTGCCCATCACATGTTCTCCATGCCCCAGGATCGATTCCTGGATACCATGAAAGAAAATCCCGGAGAAGTTCTCGGCGATCTGTATGATATGGTGCTCAATGGAAACGAACTGGCCTCAGGTTCTGTTCGTATCCACGATTCGGAAATACAAAGCCGGGTGTTCGACATCGTCGGCTTCCCCGAAGAAGAGGCCGAAGAACGCTTCGGGTTTCTCATTGAGGCCTTCCGTTACGGTGCCCCGCCCCATGCCGGGCTGGCCGTGGGTTTCGACCGCATGGTGATGGTGATGTCTCAGATGGATACTATTCGCGACGTCATTGCCTTTCCCAAGAACACTCAGGGCATCAGTCCAATGGATAACAGTCCCTCTCCGGTGGATGAGGAACAACTGGCGGATCTTAATCTGTCAATTCTCGAGGAAGAGAAGGCCGATTGACGATAGCGGGCGGTTATCATTAAAATCGCTTATTCCCAAGCGAAATGAGCGGAGTGAACAAGTTCATTCCCGAATGAGCGCAGGGAAAGCATGGTTTCATACCCCGCGACTCTGCCCTGGGGTATGACACTATTCATTCAGAGAGTTAATCTCAAGCGGTTGAC
>JAUUYD010000415.1 GCA_030590585.1 Spirochaeta sp. | reverse complement strand
TTTCGGAATTACGGTTCCGCAGCATACATTTCCCGGTAGTGTAATTGGTAACACTGCAGATTCTGGTTCTGCCCTTGGGGGTTCGAGTCCTCCCCGGGAAGTAAAAAAATCGGACGTGTTATAAACATGTTCGGTAAAAAAGAGAAGCTGGTCCCTTCATCTAACGGCTAGGATAGGAGATTCTCATTCTTCAAATAGGGGTTCGATTCCCCTAGGGACTAAAAGCAAAAAGTCGGCCTTTGGCTGGCTTTTTGTTTTTAATATCCATCTAGATGGGAATCGAACCCCGGAGAGTCCGCCGAGCGATAGCGAGGATAAGTCAACAGGATGTTGACGTCAGGACTCGGAGGCGGTTTTTTAAGCAAACACGAAGTTTGCGTAAAAAAAGTCGATTCCCCTAGGGACTAAAAGCAAAAGTCGGCCTTTGGCCGGCTTTTTGTTTTTAATATCCATCTGGGGGAATTGATCCCCACAACAGCTGTTAATGTTCAATATTTTCTCCATAACAGGTTCAGACTTGTACTGTAATTCCGTGCGATAATTCTCAATGGAGCTAGGATGTGGAAATAAGAGATATTCCAGGATTGCCCGACTATTCTGAAATCATTGAGCTCATTAATGCGGAATGGCCGGGGGAATTCGGTGGAAACACAGATGATGAGAAAATCCGTGAAATGATACGCAGCCATCAGCTGGAAACAGACACAGTTAAATATCTGTATGATGATAATAAGATTATCGGGTTTTACCGCTACACTCTCTGGCCCCGGGATAATCCCGAGGCGAATGAATGGTATCATACCCCAGGGCAGAGCCCTGGACCCGGAGTCGCTCAAGCGACTCCCTGTTCCGCGGCAGAGCCGCGGGGTATGAAACCATGCTTTCCCGGCACTCGCTCGGAAATACCCGAGGGTAATTCTCTCGCAATTAGGGTCGTACCGCAGCGTAGCGAGGAACGATCCCGGCATACGTTTGGGAATAAAGCGCATACCATGGATATTGCTGTTATCCCATCAAGGCAGAAGCAGGGTCTCGGGAAACTTCTGATGGCCGATATGATTCAGGATTGCAGTAAAAATGGATGTACTCAGCTTTTGAGCCGCAGTATGCGTAATAATGAGAGTTCAATTCGGCTTCACCAATCTTTTGCTTTCACAGTTTATATGGAAACAGAGGATTCGATTGTATGGGAAATCAATCCCCAGTCAAACATCGCCAAAGGTCATTCAATAAATAATAATTCTGTATAAATATTGACTAAAAATGTATATTTATACATTCTAACGCCATGAATTCCATTGCATATCTCATACTTGACGACGGCAGTATCTGGCCGGGTAAGTGGTTCGGCGCTGAACCCCCTGATGCCGGCACACTTGAAAGTAAAGCGGCCGGTTTCAGTGGAGAACTCATCTTTAATACAGGAATGACCGGATATCATGAGATTCTCACAGATCCTTCGTATACAGGGCAGATCGTTTTATTCACCTATCCTCATATTGGAAACTACGGTGATGATGATGAATGGTCGGAAGTCGGGCCACAGCAGAAATCAAAAAAAATGAAAGCCGGCGGACTTGTTGTCAGATCTTTCTATGATGGCCCGGTACCCGAGGGCCGGGAAACTCTTGATAACTTTCTTAAAAAAAACGGGATAAGCGGGATAAGCGATGTTGATACCCGGGGACTCACCCTCAAGCTGCGGAGTGAAGGCAGTCGAAACGCTGTTATCGTGAAAGGAAGAGAAAATTCCGGCAGTACTGATCTGAGTACAGCCGATCTGGGCTCTGCCCTGGAATTCGTAAAAAAAATCCCGGCTATGACAGGATTGAATCTCACAGGCGAAGTCGGCACCGGGAGCTTGGAAATCTTTAATGACAAAGGCTCACCTCATGTTGCTCTTTTGGACTGCGGTGTGAAAATGAATATCATCAGGGAGCTGGTACTGCGGGGCTGCCGGGTTTCGGTGCTTCCATCTGAATCCACAGTGGATGATGTACTGGTTCTCAAGCCGGAGGCCTTGCTGTTATCCAATGGCCCGGGAGATCCCGAACCCCTGGAAGGCCCCGCGAAAATCGCCAGAGAGCTACTGGGTAAGATTCCCCTCTGGGGGATTTGTCTTGGACATCAGGTTCTGGCCAGGGCCGCCGGAGGGTTAACTTTCAAGATGAGCTTCGGCCATCATGGGCTGAACCATCCGGTACGGGATGAAAAAACCGGCCGGGTGTTTGTTACCAGTCAAAATCACGGATTTGCAGTGGATGAGAACAGCTTGCCTGAAGGTTTGGAGGTTCGCTTCCGTAATGCCAACGACAACAGCATCGAGGGGCTGGAGAATAAAAAGCTGAAACTGCTCTGTGTTCAGCATCACCCCGAAGCCTCTCCCGGGCCTGTTGATTCGGCCTGGATTTTTGATGCGTTTCTCGAAACCCTGGACTCCGGAACAAAAGGATAAACCATGCCTGCAAGAACAGATATTAAAACCATAATGATTATCGGGTCGGGTCCCATAGTCATCGGACAGGCTTGTGAGTTTGATTATTCAGGAACTCAAGCCGTGAGGGCTCTGGAAGAGGATGGATTTCGGGTTGTTCTGGTTAATCCGAATCCCGCCACGGTAATGACGACTCCAGGGCTGGCCGACAGTATTTATGTTGAACCGCTGACACCCGAATACATCGAAGCCATTATACAAAAAGAAAAACCTGATGCTCTTTTATCCACTATGGGAGGGCAGACGGCACTCAATCTCACTCTGGAACTGGAATCCCTGGGGATATTGAAGAAATACGGTGTTGAGGTAATCGGGGCGTCAAGAGAGTCTATTCATATGGCTGAAGACCGCTCGGAATTTAAAAAGGTTGTTGAATCCCTTGGTCTTGAATCACCGGAATCAGCATCCTGCAGTGATTTGGCTGCCGCCAGGGTAAGTGCGGAGAGAATCGGATTTCCAATTGTCATACGTCCCAGCTTCACCCTCGGCGGGATGGGCGGGTCTATCGCCTATGAGATGGGTGAGCTTGATGCTCTGGTGGAGAAAGCTCTCCGGGAGAGCCCCACAGGTGAAGCTCTTATTGAAGAATCACTGATCGGCTGGAAGGAATTCGAGCTAGAAGTGATGAGGGACAGTTCCGACAATGCTGTAATTGTCTGCTCCATTGAGAATATCGATCCAATGGGAACTCACACAGGCGACAGCATCACAATCGCTCCGGCTCAAACCCTTTCCGACCGTGAATATCAGAAGATGCGTACCGCCGCCATCGATATTTTACGGGCGATAGGTGTGGACTGCGGCGGTTCAAATGTCCAGTTCGCCGTACAGCCGGGGAGCGGCCGAATGGTGATTATAGAGATGAATCCCCGGGTTTCACGTTCATCTGCCCTGGCCTCCAAAGCTACCGGATTTCCCATTGCCAGGGG
>JAUUYD010000175.1 GCA_030590585.1 Spirochaeta sp. | reverse complement strand
TACCTGGAACAGGATTCCATCATACGGGAGATTACCGATTCCTACAAAGAAATGATGGATATTACAGTTACCGGATCCATTCCCTTTTCCGCTGAAACTGAACGATATCTTACCCGGGATGCCCTCAGATTAATGGCACTGGTGGTGGCAACTATTCTACTCAGTTATTACCTGGGCTTCCGTGCCCGCAGGGCCATGATACTTCCTGTAGTACTTGTCATAACCGGTACTGCCTGGTCTTTAGGGTTTATGGGTTTGATGGGCTGGCAGCTGACTATGGTGAGCATCGTATCCCCGCCCCTTGTTCTCACCCTGGGAAGTTCCTACAGCATTCATATATTAAGTGAGTATTACCGGCTTCCAATGACCGGCAAGAACAAGCAGATACGAATTATCGCTGCAGTGACAGAGGTGAGCGGAACTATCGTGATGGCCTCTATCACCACAATCACCGGACTGTTATGCCTGCTTCTGGCATCCATGCCTCAAACCCGACAGTTCGCAATCTCAACCTCTGTTGGTGTTGGCGCAACTGCTCTACTCTCTTTGAGCCTCTTCCCGGCATTCCTTTCTCTCCAGAAGCCCGTAGCTGAGATAAAGGTACAGAAGGTTAACTCTGATATATTGAGCCGCGGACTTAAAAGAATCGGCCCGTTTCTGGTTCGGCATCGCTGGCCGGCACTTTTAATTCTTCTGTCACTCTTCACCGTTTTTGCATTTCTCGCATCCCGGGTTACCTTCAATACAAGTCCAGTTTCATATTTTCCGAAAAGATCCTCTATCATTACTGAGTTGAAGGATTTCAGCCGGGAGGTGGGAGGACTGGATGACATAACCATCAGGCTGAAAGCTCCGGAAAATGAATCAAATTACTTTCTACAGCCTGAAATTCTTGATACAGTCTACAGGCTGGGAGAACGAATCAGAGAGAATCCTGATGTATCTCATCTCATTTCACTGCCCGCCTATCTTTCATTTGCCTCAAAGACGACATTAGGAAAAGAAGGTGATTTCACAAACCGCGGGTTGAACATTCTTGTAAGCCGTATGTTTCTCTCCACCGATGAGTCGGCTGCTGCCATTCTGGCGAATAAGGAATTCTCCGAGATCGGTCTAACCATAAGGGTATATAATAAATCTGAAACTCGTCCCATCGATGAAAGCGACACAAGCCGAATCGCCGCAGAACTTGAAGATATATTAGGGGAAGATCTCCCGGATGGGGTGAATTGGGAAATGGAGGGAATAAGTCTGGATTTTCTTGAGCTCTCAGGAATCATGCGCCGGGATTTTATTGTATCCACACTGGCGGCGCTGCTTGCAATCGGGGTGATATGTACTCTGGCATTCAGATCATTGAAGAGAGGCCTCCTGGCCCTTGTCCCGCTGGCCGCCGGTATCGCCGCCACCTTCATACTTATGTCAATCTTTTACATACCTCTTGATATGACCACCATCATGATGAGCTGTGTTGCAATCGGAGTCGGAGTGGACGATGCAATTCATTTTCTGCTTCGCCATCGCCGTGAAGAACTGGCAAATCCGGAGAATCCGGATACCGCTGCTGCTGATACGATTCTTCATACCGGCCGTCCTATCATCCTTACTACACTCTCAATTGTTCTGGGGCTGGCCTGGTTTGCATTAGCCGATTTTCGCCCCATACGATATTTCGGGCTACTGATTGTATTCACATTGGCGGCAGCCGGTCTGGCTGCGATATTCATATTACCTCCGCTGGCAAAAAGTAAAAAAAAGGGAACTTCATGACAAATCCCGAAATTCCAATACGTTTCCCACTGGACAATGCCGCCCAGATTTTTGTCAACATCGTTTCTCAGGGAGAAACCACTCTTTCACGAATCGGCCTGGTTTTCTCAGAACCTATTGAGAGGGAGAGACTTCAGCAGGCCATTGCCAATATCATTCCGGTACGCTTCCCTTACTTCCAGGTATACTTAAAGAAGTCATTTTTCGCCTATGTCCTGAAGCGTACAGAAGATGTTCCAATGCTTGAGGATGATAGTCAATACGCAAACCGTCATGTTGATTTTCATAGCGAAAATTTCCTGTTCCGATTCCGGACAAATGGTGAAAATATCGCCCTGGAAATGAGTCACATTCTTTCAGATGGTTACGGAACACTTGTTCTTCTCCTATCAGTATGCTCTGAATATTTTCGATTGGGGGGTGTTGATATTGATGATTTCCCCCTTATCTTCCGCCCGGAGGATCCAATTAATCCAAAAGAATGGGAATGCGGATTTGCCGATGTCTTCAACACGAAAGGTCCGTCAATAAAGGCTGAGAGTCAGGCATATATACCGGCGGGAAAGGCAATTCCCTTCGACCGCTACTACACAGCTCAGTTCAAACTGAATCTTGATAAAACCCGTGGGTTAGCCAGGAATAGAAAAGTAACTCTAGTGGTACTGATATCCGGTATCTACTTATGGGCAATTCAGGAAATTTACCTGGAAGACATAAAATCAGGGCGTGCAAAACCAGGGCGCCCATTACGTTTTCAGATTCCGGTAAACATGCGAAAAGATTATCCCACTAAATCCATGAAGAATTTCTCTTATCTCTATTCCCCCTCGTACAGGATGAAATCTACTGAAGATGCAAAGGATATAGAAGAAATCATTCAGTTTATCGCTGATGAGATACGTCATGAACGTCATGGTCATCACGTAGAGAATCAAATCCGCCGTAATCTCAGAGTTACGTCCAGCCCCCTGTACAAATACATGCCGCGGATTATTAAAGAACGTGTTCTGGCTTTCTTTTATCAGTTTTTCGCCAGAGGTTTATTTTCCGGAGTACTAACAAGTCTCGGCGAAGTCCGTTTACCCCCGGGTATAGAAGAAAGAGTTAAATCTGTCGAAATCCTGGCCTGTAATTCTCCCGCCCCGGGACGGAATACGACAATGTTCAGCTACAAAGGTCAGCTTGAAATAAATATCGGAAGTACCGTAGACGATTTGAGACTCGAGGATAAAATAGCCGGTAAACTCAAGGAAATGGGACTTGATTTTGAATTACAGAAAAAAAGAGAACCGGCAATTATCAATCAAGATTGAAGAACGAAACTCCATGCCGATATGCCTATCCCACCAGAGATCACACCGGTTTTTAAAAAATGGCGGGAGACCCAACACCTGAGAATCTGTCCTGCTGATATTATAGTATCAACGGGAAATGATTTGCGATATACGTTCTACCAGTTTCCCGACAGAAAGCAGTCCATAGTCAAAGGTGAAAATCTGCCCCCCTTCCATGCTGATAACCACTCGTTTAAAAAGCCCTTTCTTTGTAGCTTCAACTCGGTCTATTTCACCAACCGGTAAAGCCACAATCGCCTCATCTTTGTTTGAATAACGATATACCGTATGACCTCCGGCTGCTGCAAAAGTGGCAACATCAAGAAAAATTGCCTTAACAACCGTCTTGTTACTGGATTCATAAAGAGAAACAAAACGGATTTCCTCTTCGCTCACCTTGAGTTTACCAGTAAAACGCCCACCTTCTTCAGGGATGTAATTAATGGTCCATTCTTCTGTTTCAGTATTCATACTGAAATTGTAGTGTTTCCGGAAAATATTTTCGAGACAAAAAAACCTGGTATTCCAGTGATACAGGAACACCAGGCCTCTCGATTTAATTACCGGTAACCTATACCGACTTATCTGAAGCTCTATCGGTTTTACAGTACATCTGCTACAAGGTCTCCCACCTCAGTGGTGGAGTAACCCATTTTACCGGCAGCCAGGCTTTTAATTTTTGTACCGGTGATTTTCATCACGGCATTCTCAATAGCTTCAGCAGCTTTATACTCACCGAGAGTATCCAGCATCATCGAACCGGCTACGATTGAAGCCAGGGGATTGATGATACCCATTCCTGTGTATTTGGGTGCGGATCCGCCGATGGGTTCAAACATGGAGACACCCTCGGGATTGATATTTCCTCCGGCTGCAATACCCATACCACCCTGGGTAATAGCACCGAGATCGGTGATAATATCCCCGAACATATTACTGGTAACAAGAACATCAAACCATTCAGGACTCTTTACCATCCACATGCATGTGGCATCAACATGGTAGTAATCCCGCTCGACATCGGCAAAATCAGCCTGGCCGACTTCATGGAAAGCTCTTTCCCACAGATCAAAGACATGGGTTAAGACATTGGTTTTACCAACCAGGCCGAGAGTATTGGCCTTTCCTTTTCCCTGGGCCTTTTTACCGTGGCGGCGAGTATAATCGAAGGCATATCGAAGGCAGCGTTCAACCTGAAATCGATTGTAAACCATACTTTGAACTGCCACTTCGTGCTCGGTCCCCTTCATGGAAATGCCGCCGGTACCAGTATAAATACCACCGGTATTCTCACGGACTACAACATAATCAATGTGCTCGGGGCCTTTGTCCTTCAGCGGCGAATCAACACCGGGATAGAGTTTAACCGGACGCAGGTTTATATATTGGTCCAGCTCAAATCGGAGGCGGAGCAGGATGCCCTTCTCAAGTATGCCCGGTTTAACATCCGGATGCCCGATTGCTCCAAGAAAAATGGAATCGAATTGTTTCAGATCGCCTACAGCAGAATCCGGCAGAACTTCACCTGTTCTCAAGTATCGGTCTCCACCAAAATCAAATTCGGTCATATCCAGTTTGAATCCGAATTTCTTTGCTGCAGCATCAAGAACTTTCTTTCCCTCGGCGACTACTTCTCCGCCGGTACCGTCTCCGGGAAGGACGGCGATTTTATACGTCTTTGACATGGTTATTCCTCACACTAATTTGTGTTGTTTAATAGTGATTTCCAAGCGAAATGAGAGGAATGAACTGGTTCATTCCCGAATGAACGCTGGAAAAGCATAGTTTTATGCCCCGCGGCTCTGCCGCAGAATGGGAGCCGCTTGAGCAGGCTCCGGGTTCCAGGGCTCTGCCCTGATTCTACTGATACCATTTATTGTCTGGCAGAAAGATAACCTGAATTTTCCGCTTTAATCAATCACCAGCTGAAAACAGGTGATTTCCCGGCTGAAGAAACCGCCGGATATCATGATATCAATAATCTAAAAGTCCGGGAAATTAATTTGCATTAATGACTGATCGATTATACAATTCATTATATGAGGTTATTACTCGCAGACAGCTACATATTCGCACCTCTCCAATATCCACCAGGAGGCTGAAGAATGCTGATTAAGGATTTACTGCACAACAAGGGAAGCTCGGTTTTCACAATTTTGGAAGAAGCATCCACTTTGGATGCCATAACCACTCTCAACGAGAAGCATGTCGGCTCACTCATTGTTCTCAACGAAGATGGTGATGTAACTGGGATAATATCTGAACGGGATATCCTGGCCAATTTCCAGCAGAGCGTCCAAGGTGTCCCTGTAACCACCATTATGACCCCTAAAGAGAAACTTATAATCGCCCATGGCCACGACAGCATCGATTATGCCATGTCAACAATGACCGAGAAACGAATCAGACATCTGCCGGTCTTTGAGGACGACCGTTTGATTGGGCTGGTATCCATCGGTGATGTTATGAAAGCTGTTTCAAAAGATCTGGCATTTGAAT
>JAUUYD010000463.1 GCA_030590585.1 Spirochaeta sp. | reverse complement strand
GCATTCTGAATGTTCCAAATTCTTTTGTAGAGGCCATCTCGGGAGATTAAGTCCTTATGGCTGCCCTCCTGGGTGATGCTTCCTTCTTCCAGAACCAGGATTCGGTCGGCTTCACTCAATGTGCTGGTACGGTGAGCGATGATAAATACCGTGGCATCACCATAGAGTCTTTTTAATGCGGCGCGGATTGAAGAGTCGGTTTCCGAATCCACCGCGCTCAGGGAGTCATCCAGAATCATTATTCTCGGATTTCTCATTAAGGTTCTGGCCAGGGCAACTCTTTGTTTCTGACCTCCGGACAGGGTTACTCCTCCTTCCCCGACAATGGTCTGGTAACCTTTTTCAAAGCTCTCGATAACATCGTGGAGGGATGAGGCTTTAGTTGATGTATAAATCAAGTCATCCCCGGATTCAGGCAGTGCCAGGGAAACATTTTCCTTTACAGAGCGGTTGAACAGGAAGGGTTCCTGAAGAACGATGCAGGCCTGCCGCCTGAGATGACGCCGGTCCCATTCTTTTGTACTCACACCATCGATGAAAATCTCACCGCTGCCGGGATCGTATAATCTGGGAATCAGATTCACCAGAGTACTTTTTCCAGAACCTGTGGGTCCTAATATTGCGATGATTTCACCGGGCTGTACTGTGAAACTCACCTTGTTGAGAATGGGTCTCTCATCATTGTAGCGAAAACTTACATTACGGAATTCCACCTGACCCCTGACAGCCCCCTGAAAATCTCCGGTTTCTCTTTCAGGCGGTTCATCAAGAATCTCCTGAATCCGCCTCAGGGACACTGTGGCTTTACCCATCTCGGTGAGGATTCTGCCCATCTGCCTGACAGGCCAGAGCAGGCGTCCAATATAGGTGAAGAAGAGCACCGCGGTTCCAAGGGATATCCTTCCCTCGGCGGCCCACCAGCCTCCAACAGCCATCACAAGACCAATCTGGGTGAAGCAGAGAAGGTCGGAAATTGACCAGTACCAGGCAATCAGCTTGATAAGGCGATAATTCTTATCCCGGAATTCGGAGTTCGTTTCATCAAACTTTTTTATTTCAAAATCCCGCCGGGCAAAGGCTCTCACCACACGTATACCCTTCAGGTTTTCCTGGAGTGTGGCACTCAGCCGCCCTTCACATTCATCAGCCTCACCGAATACATTTTTTACCTTTATGAAAAAAATGAATCCAAAGAGAAATATAGCCGGCAGCATGGCCATGGACACCCATGTAAGGGGTACATTGAGCCTGGACATCAATAAAGCGGTGAAGATTACCAGAAATATTCCTCTGCCGATTTCCACAGCCTGAGTTGCCAGGAAACTCCGTATGGTTTCCACATCACTGGTACAGCGCTGTATCAGATCCCCGGTATTGGCCTTTACATGGTATTCATAATCAAGATTCTGCAGATGGCGGTAGAGCCGGTCCCGTATCCGCCTGGCTGTGTCTTCCGCCGCTATCGCCGCCCATCGCCCCTTGAGATAGAGGAACAGCCCGGAAATACCCATCATTATCACTGAAATAACGGCTGCGGGAAGAAGTATATTCTTTACATTATCCACAGCGCCCAGGTTCTCAATAATACGGCCTATCCAGGGGGCTCCGTCCCAGGGCTTTCCGCCCAGGCCCACATCCAGAACGATGCGGATAATCTGGGGCTGCATCAGCCCGAAAAAGGCCGCCAGGGCGATGGCAGTCCAGGAAGCCATATATCTGGCTCTGCTGCCTTTCATATGTCTGTTTAATCTTTTTAATGTGCTCAAAATATATTACCGGCCGTTATTCGGCGTTATCGAAATTATGAATCCTGAATCAAAGATTCAATGCGGAATATCCAGGAAGGTTATATTCTTCCGGCCTGCCGAAACTTGCGGTCTGCTCTACGGCCTGCCGGAGACGATTACCAAAGGATGGAATATTCTCAAAGAATTATTGCGGGAATTGGGGATATTACTTTATTAATCATCGGGGGACCTCTCCAATCATCTGTGATGATTCCGGAAGTCCTCCCAGAGGGAGGTTTCGGAATCCCGTTTCAGCGTATGTGATAAGCCATAGGGCTATCGACAGTGCGCTGTGTGGTTGATTTGTAACTTTTCATAGAAATCCTCCATCGATTCGGGATTATAAGATTTTCCTTAGAAACACTAGCGTCCTTGCGTTCAGTCGTCAATCCCATATAGTTAAAAAATATGAAAGAACCTTCACTCCTTGTTCCCTACGCCGGTCCCGATGCCTCAGGTGATACTTTTGATGTATACATGTACCTCAGACCAGAGACCAACGGCGTACTCACCGAGAGTGTCATCATGAAAACCATTGTGAGTAATCCGGTGTGGAAGAAGGCTGTAAAACTCGTATATCTGGCCAATTATCCCGGTGATTTCATACATACAAGGCATCTGATTGAACACCATTACAGAGTGAAAATCTTTTTTGCTAAAAACGGAGGAAAGGCGTTTACCAGCGGAATGCGTTCAGATTTTGAAGAAAAGTTTCATCAGGATTTTGATGCCGATAAAGTTCTGGGATCTTTTGAAGCTCTAAGTCATACGGGTCTGGATGAAGAATCCCTGTTTAAATACCGGGTGGATGAAATAGATATGATGGTGAGTCTGGGGCAGAACGTAAAACGATACGGTGATATCTGGATTGTGAATTACGATATACCCGCCATACTTCACCGGAATACATTCAAGACCGATATCGCCGTTATGGTTTTCCGGGTGTCGTTTAGCTGGCAGGATTTTCATGGACTGGTTGATGCGATGTCTGATCACATGGTGGCTGCTGGTGTTTTAGGCGCTGATACGGCTCCGAGCCGGGCTTTCCATTATTCCAAGAGCCCCTGGGAGCAGCTGCTGGATGGAGTTGATTATCTCTGGGGTGTAGATATCTCCGACGGCGGTGCAGAGGACGATATATCATTCGGTGCCTACATGATGAGCCGGGGATATTCACGGCAGCAGCTTAAAGATACAATCCGCCGGCCTTTGGTTCTTTACCGGGACGAATCAGGAAATACCCGGGAAGGAAATAT
>JAUUYD010000498.1 GCA_030590585.1 Spirochaeta sp. | reverse complement strand
CATAGCCATCAGGACATGACCACCGCCAAAGGCGGTGGGTTTCCGAGCTTAACTAAAAATAGAAAAGTAATGCTGCGAATGACCCTGGGCTCCCTTGCAGGACCGGTTTTCGGTGTCAGCGCCATCCTGCTGGCCATGCGCTACAGCCCCGCCGGAGTGGTTTCCGCCATTACCGCGATTGTCCCCATCACCATCATTCTGCCCTCGATGATATTCCTAAAAGACAAAGTGACCCTCCGGGAAATCATCGCTGCCGTCGTCGCGGTAGCCGGTGTTGTGGTACTGATTATCACTTGAGAATGAACTGAGAATCGGCTCAGTCAAGGATAAGTATCTCTACCCTGCGGTTGGCGGACCGACCGGCCTCGCTGCCTTCTGTGGCCGCCGGTTCATCAGAACCCGCGCCTCGAATATAGAGCCGTCCCTGACCGATGCGGCCACCTGAGAAAAGGATTCCGGCCACCGCTGCCGCCCGCTCCCTTGAGAGCTTCAGCCGCCCTTCTTCAGTTCCAAAATGCGCCGTATGCCCGATAATCAGAATGTCCCGGTCCGTATAATCTGACAGCAGATTTTTAAGTGCTTCAAGGCGATAACGCTGATCTGCCGCAATAAACGCTGATTCAGGATTGAACAGAATCGTCTCTCCATCTTTGAGGCTTAAGAGAATCCCGTCATCCACATGATTCACAGTAATCCCCGGTGAGTTTTCAAGACTGCGGCGAATCGAGCCGATTAGCTCTTCCCGATCAAGTACCATATCGGATCGGTAAGTCACCTCCTGCCGGCCGCGGAATTCCTGAATCGTTCCGCTGGACATAATCATAAGGAATTCAAACTCTTCACTTTTTGATACCGGGCGCCCCTCTTCCACATCCCAGAACAGATTCTGCTCAGAGCGTCCGCTCACCAGACGAACCGGTTCACCCGCTGCGTTAATCGGCAGATAAATATTGTATTTGATAAGGATATGGGCCAGTCTTTTATCACCGTCCCAAACATCTTCCAGATACTCGTATGATGCGGGGATTTCACCCCGGTAAGGACCGTGCATTACACCGCTTATTCTGAAAATATGCACTTCCTCGGCAACTGCCGTCCAGCTGTCTCCCGCCTGAACAGGATTCTCAGGGAAAACAGGGATATTCCGGATTACAGGACGAGCCGCGTCCTCGGGAACCACCATCCTGCCCCGGGAATCCCGGCTGAGACGCACTTTCTCGGAACTCACCCATTCAAGATAGGTCGATTGGCCGTTTATCCGCTCTTCAGTACGGAAGGTAGTATCCAGGATTGCAGTCCCTTCATCATTCACGTTCCTGATGATGGAAACCGAAGATTCACTGATTACCGCATCGTGGGAGTACAAACCGTTGATGAAAACCGACTCATGCACCAGCGACTCGGCGTGAAGAACCTCGCCTGTCCGCTGCTGATACTGCAATAGGACCGGCTTTGTTGTTTCCGGGATTTCCTGGGCCTCAAGGGATGGGAATATGAATATAAAAACTGATATGACTGCCAAAGCCGAGAGCCTGAAATTAATCATACTACCAGCTTCGGCTGATAATGCGTTTCACAGTAGACGGAATACCCTGATGTATAAAATAAACCCGATACAAGCTTTTCGCTGCTT
The DNA here is from genome assembly GCA_030590585.1 of Spirochaeta sp. The sequence goes on along the minus strand of JAUUYD010000498.1, from coordinate 1,015 downwards.
TTCAACGGTAATTAACTCACTACAAATATAAAAATGTGTGTTGACGTTAGGCACACGTGATTATATTATTCAAGTATGGTATTTGACTGGGATGATGCAAAGAACAGGAAACTAAAGGATGAGCGAAATATTCAATTTGAAGACATTATCGTAGCAATACAGAATGGTGATCTGATTAGAAAAATCAAACACACCAATCCGGAAAAGTATTCAGGACAGGAACTCCTGCTGGTTGTGATCAGTGGTTATGTGTATGTTGTTCCGGCAGTTCCTACAAGTGACGGATATTTTTTGAAAACAATATATAAGAGTCGCAAATATACAAAATTGCTTTTAGGAGATAATAGATGAAAGATGAATTTACACCTTTTGATGATTATGAAAAAGATCTGATAGAATCGATAGAGAATGATGAATTTGAGATAAGGCCCCTATCAGCTATAGAGCGGGAAAAATTCAGAACAGCGGCTGCGAATACAGGAAAAAAAGATCAGAGAATGAATATTAGAATGTCATCTGTTGATATGAATAAATTGAAGGCAAAAGCCCTTCAGGAAGGGATACCATATCAGACTTTAGTATCCAGCATCCTGCACCAATATGTAAATAATCAACATCATGAAACCTCGTGAATGAATGAAATCTTTCACAATGACTTTTTCGGTAGGCCGTAAAGTAATACCAGGGGAAGTAAAGAGATTACATCAGCTTTTATAGGAATCAGCAAACCAAGTCAGATAACCAGCAGCGTCGAGGCTCTGAATAATCTGGATTTCAGCGATGATGAGCTTGGATCAGTACAAGTTCAAACTCAATTAATACAGCCAAACCATATAGCAGATTTTCTTGCGTAAAAAACCATATAACTGCAGAAGAAATAGCATGTTTGTAATAATTATAAACTCATCGGATTTTTGCTGCGGCCCTGATTCTGTAATACTGACCTATCATCACCGCGGCGAGTATCATTCCCCAGATCGCTCTGGTAATGAACGCATTCACCTGCAGCAGATTG
>JAUUYD010000300.1 GCA_030590585.1 Spirochaeta sp. | reverse complement strand
GGTGATGATTTCCAAGCGAAATGAGAGGAGTGAACTGGTTCATTCCCGAATGAGCGCTGGAAAAGCATGGTTTCATACCCCGCGGCTCTGCCGCGGACTGGGAGCCGCTCAAGCGGCTCTGGGTCCAGGGCTCTGCCCTGGAGTATGATACCATTCATTAATCACCAATTTTCAGACATACAGAACCTTGACTGAAGTGTTTTTAAGCCATACCCGCTTTTCCTCAGGTAAATTTCTGTCGGTAATAATCAGGTCGAAATCGGAAATATCAGCGAATCTGACGCCGCCGGAAGAACTGAATTTACCACTGTCCGCCAGAAGTATTTTCATTCCGGAAGATTCCATGACAGCGTTTTTAGTCTCCCGCTCATACGAGTTGGCACAGGTAACACCCAGCCTGGAATCGATCCCGCTTGCAGACAGAAATGCCCGGGCCGAGGGGTTCCTGCGAATCAGTTCCAGGCCTTCATGGCTTTCGAACATCATTGTGTTCGAGTGGTAATACCCGCCGCCGAATACTATACTGCAACTGTCTCTGCGACTCACCTCCAGCAGTATATTCAAGGTAAAACAAATAATAGTGAAAGACATATCTGTTGGCAGGGACCGTGCCAGCTGTTCTGTAGTAGAGCCAGTATCGATGCTGATTACCTCACCGTCCTGAAGCAATGCGGCCGCGGCATTCCCGAGTCTCTGCTTTTCCTCATGCCTCCTTGTGGATGCCTCACTCAAGGCATATCGATGCCAGGATCCTTCTACCGGTCCTTTTAATACAACACTGCCGTGAAACCTTTCAATCAAACCGTCAGTTTCAAGATTATCCAGATCACGGCGCACCGTCATATGAGAAACCGCCAATTCTTCAGACAGACGGTTTACCGACGCACCGCCATCGCGGCTGAGAATCTCCAGGATTCGCATTAATCTACTTTTTTGCTTCTTCATCTATACGCCTTGAAATATGACCCTAATCGTTTTATGTTTCCATACTAATTGTTAATTAATTAACAGTTAAGGAGACTTCATGGAAACCAGAGAACTTGCCGGCTTCATTGATCATACACTTCTGAAAGCCGATGCAACCAAAGATCAGATCCGTGTCATCTGTGCTGAGGCAATAGAATACGGATTTAAATCGGTATGCGTGAACAGTACATGGACATCCTTCTGTGTTGACCTATTGAAAGACAGCGATATTATCACCTGTGTTGTCGTGGGTTTTCCACTGGGAGCCACAGACTCGACAGCCAAGGCCTTTGAAGCAAAACGAGCCATAGAACTCGGTGCAGGCGAGCTTGATATGGTAATGAACATCGGCGCGCTTAAATCCGGTGAGTTCGAGCTGGTAAGAAGTGACATCGCCGCTGTTGCAGAATCCGCAGGCGATATGGGTATCAAGGTGATTATTGAAGCATGCCTGTTGACTGAACAGGAAAAAGTGACTGCCTGCAGGCTGGCAAAAGAAGCCGGAGCGGCATCGGTTAAGACATCTACCGGGCTCAGTACACATGGTGCAACAATAGAAGATGTCCGTCTCATGAGGAAAACCGTCGGGCCGGATATGGGAGTCAAAGCCGCCGGCGGTATCAAAACACAGGATGATGCAATATCAATGATTGAAGCCGGGGCAACCCGTATAGGAACCAGCGGCGGAATCAATATACTGGCCGGGGAAAGCATCGCCACCGATTATTAGCTTAAGGTAGAAACTCAGCTATTCTTTTTTCCCGGCACAGGGAACACAGACCAGGGATTCCGGCACCGCGGTTAGCCGCCCGTTTGGAATCTCTTTACCGCAGCGGATACAAATTCCATAGCTTCCTTCATCTATCCGTTTTAAAGCGTTTGTCAGCCGTTCCAAGCGCTGCTTAACCTTGATATGCCTGGCCTCATTCACACTTTTCTCTCCGATTGCTTCCATCCGGGTTAGACGACCTATGGCAACACTTGGAGCTATGGGCTGAGTCGCCTCTTCAAGGTAGATATCACTGGCCTGTAATTCAGAAATGGTTTCAGTTATAAGTACGCGGAGTTTCTCCAGTTCAGCAGAATTCATTCTTCAATGGTCTCCATGGATTCCGGAGAACGGACAGACCGCCAGACATATCCCGCAGTCAGTACCAAAGCGCTGCCAGGTGCTGAAGCAAGTCTCATGATTTACATTCCGGCCGCCTGCCTCAGGAGAAATTGCATCAGCAGGGCAAGCTGAGACACATTTACCGCAGCTGTCGCAAAAATCAGTCAGGCCTTTGGGGACAACACGGACAGGTTCATCAAACGGGAGGGGCAGGTTTGTTGTAACGGCACTGAGTCTTATCCTCGAACCGTACTTTTTTGTCACCAGTAACCCGTGGCGACCAATTTCGCCCAAATCCGCCGCGGCGGCAGAGGGAGGGAGGACGACTTCACTCTCTCCATCCATATGGACAAGGGCTTCCCAACCCAGGGAGCGGATAAATCGGGCGGTTGACAGGGCAACGGAAGCAGCCGTCAGATAAGTGCGGACAACTTCGGCGCTCTGCCGGGGTTCGGGAGCAAAGCGAATCTCATCTTTATCCATCTCGAATGCAAAAACAATGAGTCCGGGTAGAAACTGATCGACAGATTCTCCATATCTTTCTCCCCGGCCTCTGACTTTATAAAAGAGTTCTTCCCGGGATTCAGTAATACCGGCCAGCACCGCACCCTGTTTTAAAGCGCTGTGCCTAAGAAAAGCGGCGGCCTCAACCGGGCCGATATCGCTGCGTTCAGCGGCAACAGGTCCACGAACCAAATGACGTAATTCAGCTAGAAGACCAAATGTTTCATCAATGAATTTATTTTCCAGAATATGATGGGAGAACTCGCCTGGAGGAGCCTCCCGGAAAGTACTGTCAACCTCGTTTTTCTCAGGGTGGTTACTGTAGTATTCCTGATATCGACCGGAACCCGGAACAAGTTCCAATCTGGAAAAAATTGTATCACGCTCATCAAAACGGGGTCTCATACTATACATCTGCGGTATCCTATCATGGATAATGTGTATAGGAGGACAGAATGCAAACGATTATAACCAAGCGGCTGAAAACCGCTTATGGAGAACTGCTCCTCGGCTCATTTCAGGACAAAATCTGTCTATGTGACTGGGCCTGGCGTTCCATGCGAGACAGTATTGACAAGAGAATACAACAGGGATTGAAAGCCGCCTTTCAGGAAGGAGAAACTTCAATACTGAGGGAATTGGAAGGTCAGCTTGATGAATACTTTCAGAAGAAGAGAAAAACTTTTAATCTTCCGCTTCTCACCGTCGGAACCGACTTTCAGAAATCTGTATGGACTGCACTGCTTGAAGTTGAGTATGGAACGACCCGAACGTATTCCGACCTTGCGGAAATAGTCGGCAGACCTGAGGCGGTACGGGCGATAGGCTCTGCAAACGGCGCCAATGCTATCGCCATCATCATTCCCTGTCACCGCATCATCGGAAAAGGCGGCTCACTGGGGGGGTATGCCGGGGGACTCAGTACCAAGCGCCGACTGCTTGGGCTGGAGGGTCAGCCCCTGCTGGACTGGGGAGATTAGGAAACCTCCCTTGTGTTAGGATGCCTTCATGTCGAAAACCATCAAGAATAAACAACCGAACAGTCATATGTGCTTTGTCTGCGGGTTGAAAAATAAGTTCGGACTCAAAGCCCGGTTTTTCGAAATTGAAGGCAGGGAAATTGTGGGGATTTTCACCCCCGCCGATGAGCACCAGGGATATCCCGGACGGCTTCACGGGGGAATCGCCTCAACAATACTGGATGAAACAGTCGGACGTGCGGTTCTTATCGACCACAAAGATTCCTGGTGGGTTACCGCCGAACTATCGGTGCGTTTCCGTAAACCGATTCCCTTAGACGGTCCAATCAAAGTAGTGGGCCGGATTACCGGCAGCCGGGGGCGAATCTTCGAGGGAACCGGAGAGATACTCCTGGCCGACGGTACTGCGGCAGTCACGGCAACAGCCAAATATTTTGCCCAACCCATTGGCGATATTGTTGAGAATCCTGACTTTGGCGATGAAATGTGGGAAGTGGTTCCTGAATCTACTGATCCGGCGAGTATAGAGATTTAACACTTTCGCCCCGAGGATTGCGGAGAAAAGCTCCCGAAGTTCGTCGGAACGGAGCCCGCAGGGCGAGTACCGCTAGAACAAGGGGGGCTTTACCGCAGCAATCCCCGGGGCGACGGATGGAATAAGCACTCAGGGACGACAGAGGTCAATAAAGTCCCGTAAAACTCCCAATCAGATAAATTACCGCAGAAACAATAATTGATGCCGCAATCGTCATGGCAACACCCGCACTCGCCAT
>JAUUYD010000237.1 GCA_030590585.1 Spirochaeta sp. | reverse complement strand
CGCTATGAAAACCTCTTCCGGGGGAATGCCGGAATGATAGTTGTCGAGGCCTTGAGTGTTATTGATGAGAGCCGGGGCAGACTCCGTCAGCTTACGGCCCTTCCTCAGAACCAGAAAGCCCTGGAACAGTTGGTTAAAAAGGTTAAGGAGGTTAATTCTGTACCCCTCATGATTTGGCAGCTCACCCATTCAGGGGAGTTGAGTCATTCAGAGTTTTCCAAACGGGTTTGCGTCAAGCCGTTTCCCGGCTATGAAGGGGAATTGCTGTCTGAGGAGGATGTCGATGAAATATTGGATCGATTCGTACTGGCGGCAAAGATGGCTCATGACTGTGGTGCAGACGGCGTGGACTTCAAGCTCTGCCATGGATATTTCGGATCTCAGCTGCTGCGTCCATTCAATGACAGGAAGTGGAAGTATGGCGGTTCATGGGGGAATCGAACGCGCTTCGCATATGAGTTTTATGAAAGGATAGATAAAGAAATCAATGATCCGAATTTTATCGTTGGTTCTAAAATCTCCGCCTGGGAGGGACTCCCGGGAGGCATGGGCACCGACGGCCCCGACTCTCCGATTATCGATTTGACCGAGATCCTCGATCTTTGCAAAGGTATCGAGGAGAGGGGAGCGAGGTTTATCATTCAGTCGGCGGGTAATCCCTCTCTGACATTGGCCCTTACCCAACCGGATCGAAAGATACCTGATTATGCTTATCTCCATTTCTGGTTTCAGAAAGAGATGAATCGGGTTTTGAAAAGCGAAACAGCTCTGATCGGGTCGGCATATTCGATCTTTCGGGACGGGCGGAATCCCTTCCGTGGTGTTAAGGAAGAAGAAAGTTCCTTCGCATACTGGGCCGAAAAGAATTTGCGGGAAGGAGTGTGTGATATGGTTGCTATCGGTCGGCAGAGCCTGGCGGATCCACTGTTGCCGTTAAAATATGAGGAAAATCGATCCAACGAAATTAATTGGTGCACATGCTGTGACAACTGCATCGAATTCCTCATCCGCCAGAAACCTGTAGGTTGTTCAACCCATTTCAAGGATTACGCTAAATCACTCCTGGAAATCCGGAGGGAAGAAGGCAAACTCAGTGAGAAGCATACATAATTCCGGGACGTCATGTCCGGCCGGCGAGTTCCTTTTTAAGGTCGGCGGCCGTCATGAGCCGGGCCAGTTTCCGGTCCATGATGTCGTTAACCGACTTCATGACATCGGGCCAGAGGGTCATGATTCCATCGGTCACTGTTGTAACACGGTATTCCCTCGCAGTGGCGCTGAAGACAGTTGCCAGGATACAGAGATCGGCAAGGATTCCAGTCATGGCCAGGTATCGGATATCCCGGGATCTCAAGACCATATCCAGGGGTGTCCCGTAGAATTTGTCCAGGGAGTGTGCGGGAATAACTATCTCATCAGGATTGGGTTTAAGTTCATCGATAGTCGCCCGGGATTCAGGCCCGTCATTTCCTGCGATGCAGCTGCCCGAGGGCAGACCCCATCCTGTTCCACCACTTTCCACAGGAAGCAGGTGTTCGGGACCGAAGGGATCCTTTCTCAATGTAGGAATCCGGGGGTCCGAAACAAATTCAGTGAAAATGACTGGAATACCGGTGCTTCTGCAGAAATTAATAAGCCCGGCGATAACGGGAATAATCTTCTCAACACCGGGGACGGCAAGGGAGGCTTTTGGATTCGTAAAAGCCTGCTGCATGTCGATTACCAGAAGTGCTGTTCTGCCGGGATCGGCCCGGTGCATCTCATGAATTCGCAAAGATTTTCGTTCAATAATTTCTTCATTACTCGGGTTCATCATTTTCTCCATTTACGACGAGTATACAATTATTTCCGTTTTCCCTCACTTTTCACAAGATTTAATTTGACAACCGGCAGAAATACTTGTGTAATGTAATAATAATCTAAAACGTTTTAGGCGAATGGGAATGATGTATAAAAAAATGATACCGGACATGAATTGACACAGCTTAACTATACCGATGATCCGTGGAGATGATGACTTGACCAAATTGATGATAATGAAAGGTATTTGCAAAAGCTTCTATGGAGTGGAAGTCCTGCATAATATCGATTTTGAAGTCGATAAAGGCGAGGTTATGGCCCTCTGCGGGGAGAACGGTGCGGGGAAGTCCACCCTGATGAACATACTGTCAGGAATCTATACCCGGGATGCCGGAGAGGTTCACTTTAAAGAGGAATCCATCGTTTTAGATGCATTGCCGCTGGAAATACAGGATCTGGGGATTTCGATGATCCATCAGGAATTGAATCTCCTCAACGAACTCACCGTAGCCCAGAATATTTATCTCTGCCGCGAACCCTTGAAGAAATCGGGCCTGATTGATTACACCAGCATGTATAACGGTGCCTCCACTCTTCTTGCCGATCTCGGAGAAAGTGAAATCAACCCCAGGCAGAAGGTCGGTGATCTTAAAATCGCCCAGAAACAAATGGTCGAAATTGCAAAGGCCATATCTTTTAAAGTCGAACTTCTCATCATGGATGAACCGACTTCCATGCTGACTGAGAAGGAAACAGTGGTCCTTTTCGATCTGATTCGCAACCTCAGCAGGCAGGGTATCGCGGTCATCTACATCTCCCACCGTCTGAAAGAAATTGTGGAGGTTTGCGATACTGTCACTGTACTTCGTGACGGATCTTCTGTCGCGACAAAGAATATCAAGGATGTGACTGTTCGTGATATTGCTCAATTGATGGTTGGACGGGTAGTACAGGAATCCTCAGTCTCCGATTTCACCGGTAATCCGGATAACGTGATGCTGGAAGTGAAGAATATTTCTGATGGGCTTCTGAATGATGTCAGTTTTTCAGTCCGTAAGGGTGAAATTCTCGGGTTCAGCGGCCTGGTTGGCGCCGGCCGAAGCGAGCTTATGGAAATTATTTTCGGGATACGTAAGCCTGAATCGGGACAGGTTTTCATCGAAGGCCTCCCTGTTACTATTAGAAGTGCTATCGACGCGATAAAAGCGAATATCGGATTTGTTACGGAAGACCGCAAGGAAACCGGCCTTGTTCTCTGCCGGGATATTACAGAGAACGTAAACTACGTTAACTGGCTGAAAAACCCCGGAATATTCAAGGGACGTAAACGCTCGGCGGAGAACAGCGTTAAGATGATCGATGATCTGGGGATTCGGTGCATCGGGGAGAAACAGCTGGTCAACAGCCTTTCCGGGGGGAATCAGCAAAAAGTTTCCCTTGCAAAATGGCTGCTCTCTGATGCCAGGATCCTCATCCTTGACGAGCCGACACGAGGGGTGGATGTCGGTGCCCGGCAGGAAATCTACCACATTATCAAGGAACTGGCAGATAGAGGAATTGCCGTCATCATTGTCTCGTCCGATCTCGTTGAGGTAATGAACATCAGTCAGCGTGTCATCGTAATGCATGAAGGCAGGATTACCGGCACTCTCCCGAATTCAGAGTTGACAGAAACGAAGATTATGCAGCTCGCAACAAACGTGTAGGGGTAAAGGAAGTATATGAATAACGATCGAGGGTTAAGCAAGCTGCCATTTCTGAAATTGGCGGTATATATCTGGAAGGAATACAGTGTTGTTGTTGTCTTTTTCCTCATCATTCTCATCAGCGGCATCGCCGCTCCAAGGTTTCTGCATCCGGATAACCTTCTCAATATACTGAGAAGCACATCAATCGTTGGCGCCATTGCTATTGGTATGACTTTCGTAATCATCGGCGGAGGCATCGATTTATCCAGTGGTGCGGTTATGGCATCCGCCGGTACCGCATTAATACTGCTGCAGAGGATGGTGAAACCCGATGGTTCACCTCTCGTCCCGCTGTGGATTGCAATTTTGGTATGTCTGGCAGTGGCGGTATTTTTTGGATTCGTCAATGGCTTTATTATCACACGTGCCAAGCTTCCGCCTTTCATTGTTACTCTGGCTATCGGAATTATCGCGCGTTCACTGGTGATGCGTTTTATCCGTGGAGCCACGATTATCGGAAATCGTATTCCGGAGTTTACAAACATCGGTAATGGTTCTTTTCTCGGTATCCCTATCCCGTTCATTATTGTTATTGTTATGGCGATTGTCCTTCATATCGTTCTCACCAGGACAAAATTCGGTACTTATGTCTTCGCTGTGGGCGGGAACGAGAGTGCAGCCCGTTATTCAGGTATCAAGGTAGATCGAATTAAGATTCTCACGTATATGCTGGTAGGGTTCTGTACAGGGGTTGCTGCAGTTATTGAGATGTCCCGTATGGCTGCTGTCGCCGCAACATCCTCGGGTAATCAATATGAATTCCTGGCTATTACAGCTGTCATCGTCGGTGGAACATCCTTAACCGGAGGGAAAGGCCGCCTGATAGGTACAATAGTTGGTTTCATTATCCTGGGAATCGTTAATAACATGATGATAATGCTCAATATCTCCCCGTATCTGTCAGGTGCGGTTAAAGGCGCCGTAATTCTATTTGCAGTTCTGATGCAAAGAACGGATCGGTAAAAACTATATGTGGAGAGGAGGCATCTTTTGGGTTGGTAACAGCCCAAAACAGTCTTAGATCTAAATCGATTTAATAATGGCATTACTGTTCATAAAAACCAAATGGAGGGTTTACATGAAAAAGGTTTTATTTCTTCTTATCACGGCATTGTTCTTGTTGTCAGGGACTATGGTATTCGCTAGCGGCAGTGATGATGCTGCAGATGACGGTATCTTCAAAATCGCCGTATCTTTACCACCGGCAAACAACGCATGGCAGGCAAAACTCCTGGATTCGGTTCTCGCCGAAACTGCAAAAGATACGGATCAGTTTTCTTTTGTCGTGAAAAACGCTGTCGATGATGCCGATCAGCTCAATACACTGCAGACTTTCAAAGCCGGCGGTTATGACATGATTATGGTACTTCCCGGT
>JAUUYD010000120.1 GCA_030590585.1 Spirochaeta sp. | reverse complement strand
TCTTGTAGTTGATGATGAGAAGAATATTCGTACAAGTTTGTCCAGGGCGATGGAAATGGATGGATATCAGGTTTCTCAGGCTCAGGATGGTCAGGAAGCTCTCAAGATGATGCTGAAGCTCGAGATTGATCTCATTATTGCTGACCTCCGGATGCCGAAGTTCTCAGGTGAAGATCTTCTTAAAAGAGTAGTTTCAGCCTATCCCACAGTACCGGTGATTATTCTAACCGGACATGGGACGGTGGACAACGCGGTTCAGGCCATGCGTAATGGGGCCTATGACTTTCTTACCAAACCGGTGAATCTTGAAAGGCTCGGCCTTCTTGTAAAAAGAGCCCTGGGCCGCCGGGAGCTGGCTCGAAAACATCAGGAGCTTCAAGCCGAAGTCAACAGACTTGAGAAACGTAAGGTTGGTGTTGAAATACTTGGAAAAAGTGCTCCGATGCACCGTGTTTTCGAGTTGATTGAACAGGTAGCCCCAACCAGGGCCAGTGTTCTGATAACAGGAGAAAGCGGCACAGGCAAGGAACTTGTTGCCAACGCACTGCATTCACAGTCACCCCGTAAGGATGCTCCGCTGATCAAGGTTCATTGTGCTGCCCTTTCCGAATCCCTTTTGGAATCAGAACTTTTCGGACATGAAAAGGGAGCTTTCACCGGAGCGGCAGGTCTGCGGAAAGGCCGTTTCGAACTGGCAGACGGCGGCACAATTTTCCTGGATGAGATTGGGGAAATTGATCAGTCCACCCAGATTAAACTGCTGCGGGTATTGCAGGAAAAGAGTTTTGAGCGAGTCGGTGGTGAAAAGACACTGAAGGTGGATGTCCGTATCATCACGGCTACAAATCGTAATTTAAAAGAAGAAGTCGCAGCCGGACGTTTTCGGGAAGATCTTTACTACCGGCTTAATGTGGTCAATATCCATCTGCCGTCCTTAAGGGAGAGACCGGAAGATATTCCGCTACTTGCAGCCCGATTCCTCAAGGAAAGTGCGGAAGAAAACGGATTGGATGTCCAGGGGATGGAGTCCAAAACTGCTATGGCTCTTGGATCCTACCGCTGGCCCGGCAATGTCCGGGAACTTAGAAATGTGGTGGAAAGTGCTGTAGTGCTGAGTAAGGGCTCCTACATCACCCCTGACGATCTTCCCCCCCATATCATTGAACGTAGTGATGAGGATGGTATCCGCATCCCCCTGGGTATAACTATGTCAGAGGCCGAGAAGATCATTATCAGGGCTAATCTTAATGCCCATGGCGGTAATAAAAGCCGAACATCGGAAATTCTGGGTATCGGTCGAAAAACCCTCCACCGGAAAATTCATGATTTTGGTATGGAATCCGAGTTTCTTAAAGGTGGAGAGGGTGGAGAAGATAGCGTTTCTACTTGACGGTACAAGAGTGGTAATCCTATATTGGAAATCAGCATGTATGAAGATATAGACCGCACACCACTGAATGAACTGTCCAGGGCACTGGCTCAAGCTGACAGCCCTGAGCTGATAAAAGAATTCCTTGAGAGCCTGCTTACCGAAAATGAGGTGAATGACATCTCATCGAGATGGACTCTGGTAAGGCTTATCGAACGTGGAGTGTCACAGCGAACAATTTCCCGCGAGTTGGGTTTGAGTCTCTGTAAGATTACCCGTGGTTCGAGGGAGCTGAAAAAAGAGAATTCTCCTTTTGCAGATATGATACACCTGTACCAGGAATCAAGATAAAAAACCGCCTCTTATGGCGGTGTAATCCGTAAACAGGTTCTTTATCGGCCGATTTCTTTTATTTTTACCGTTACAGGTCTATCCGAGAGATCCGCGTCCAGTGGAAACCCCATTGCAATCGACCATACTCTTCTTTCTCCTCTTTCAAGTGCCGGAATCTCCCGGCTTACCGTGTCTTTAATGTAATCCGGGAAATCAGATCCCAGGGATATACCGAGTGTCAGATTTGAAAAATCTCCAATTCCAGAATTTTCTACTGCCAGATCCATTAACAGAACCTGCCTGTCGTAGGCTTCAATGGTTTTAAGACTACGGATTTCAGCCGTCAACAAGGCACCTTCCGGCCGGGCTGCCTCCCAGACAATTTCAGGTTCAAGTGGGAGCAGCGAAGACTGCTTTACAGCTGTGTCCATTTCGAAAGGTATCAATTCCAGACTATCAATGGATGTTTCTGAAACGGCCAGCCATCTGAATAATGCAAGTACTTCGCTATCTCCGGGTATCAGAACCGCTGCAGATTCATCTCTGACTGTCCAGGGGATTGTGAAAACCGTATCACCTGCCGTATTTCGCCCTCGAACCAGGAGCTTCAGTTTACCAAGATTGCCGTTGGATATATTTAGACGGCCCCGGATACTCACATAAGAGGCATCATTTCTACGGCCCACAGTTCCGGTGACTATTTCCGTATCCAGATTACCGCCGGCCAGACTCGCCGCGTCCACATTGACTGCCCGGTTTTCAGATGCCTCATCTATGCTGTTTGAAGGCTGGAATTCACCTGATAGCGAAGATGAAGGTGTGAAAAAATCCATAACCCAGTCCTTCTGCCACCAGATCATGGCTACCAGAAAACCGAATATTACAAGTGCCGGAATAATGAAACGCTTATATTTGACAGCCAGGAAGTCCGCATTCATCCGGCGGTATTCTATTAAGAATCCTCTGGCCTCCATGTCTCCCGGATTCAGTTCAAGTGCTTTTTGTGCCAGTTTAACAGCCCGCCGCCGGTCGTTTCGACCGTATCCCCTTTCCAGCGACCTCTGCAGGTAAATACCGGCCAGTTCGACTCTCGGACGGGAGTCCATCGGCCTTAACTGGGAAGCTCTGGCCAATTCTGCCGCAGCCAGGTCGTAAGAGCTCCCGGACAGGGCGGACCGGGCCCTGCGCATATGATTTTCCGCCAGAAGCTCAAGCTTATCCCTGTCGTCTTCAGTGAGACGGATTTCTCTTCTCAGTGCTCTCAATTCAGCAGGGGAGGGCGGTTCATCTTCCGGCCAGTTCTCCAGGCGATTGATAAAACGCCTTAAAGCATCATCGTTTTCACTTTTCTGTTCGTTTTCCGCTTGCGGCATGTCGGCCTCGGCTTTAGTGTTTCTATCAGGAGCCTTCAGGCTCCCGGTAAAGTATATGACGTAATGGGGCATCATGAAACTGTCGATTATATGCAGTAATTCAAAACTCAATTTTCTTCCCCTGCTCAGAGCTGCTCTCGATGGTTTGTTTGTCGAAACCCGGGCCTGGTATAAACGTACAGATCAGACAGCAGCGGAAATACTTCAGGGTCTTGAGCAGTGCCTGGAGTATTCAAGGTATGTGCTGTGCATTGTGGACTCGGAAGATTTTGATTCTCCATGGCTGCATTATGCCCTTGGCTTTCAGAGAGGACGTACAGATAGAATGACCTTCTGGGTTTTACCCGAAGACAAAAAAACTGTGCCTTTTTGGACCAATGGTTTTGTTGTGATTCCCGGAAGTGAAAAAGATGTGTACGATTATTACTCTGAGGTTGAAGATTCCTGGAGTGAGGAAACCAGGGAATCGATGGCCCGGAAAAACATCAATGATAGAAATATCGAAGTATCAGCAAGGTCATTCATCGAATTAGTACAAAAGGGAGACAGATTCCTCCTGGGCTTGTTTCTTGAAGCCGGGTTCAGTCCCTCTCTCAAAGATTCTTCCGGAGTTCCTGTCTTGAATCATGCCATACGCGCCGGGCATATTCCGCTTGTGGGGCCGTTACTGGATGCCGGTGCCGATTTAAATGGTAAAGCAGAAGACCGGGGAACAACTCCGGTGATGGATGCCGCCGCCGGTGGTCTGCAGGAGCTGACACAGATACTCATTGATGATGGCGCAGAGCTTAATCATGCCAGCCGGGATGGACAGACCGCTGTTACCCTGGCAGTGGGAAACGGACATGACGGCAGCGCTACAGCCTTGATTAAGGGTGGAGCTGATGTGGATCGGAAAGACATGCTCGGGATGTCAGCACGGAAATATGCCACTTTGTACAATCAGAAAGCAATATTACAGGCCATTGAAGAACTTTAATTTATAATGGTCTGTCGGAGTTCTTCTTTAAGGAGTTGGGATTCCTGAACTGTAGCAAGCATTTCTCTTGCAGGTGTAAAAGTCGGGTCCAGTGACAGGCTGTTTTCGAAGTATCTGACGGCAGCCTGGAGATTTCCTTCGGCATAGGCTTCCAGACCCGCAAGGTACAGTTCCTGAACATCATCCTTGATTATAAGCTGCTTCACCGTATCCAGATCCAGCTTGATGGCAACACTCATACGGTCAAACATTTCAAGACGGCTTGCAAGGTCGAGGGTGTAATTGGTCTGAATGGTGAAGTTTTTCAGGCTGACATCCGCTCCGATGGTAAAGCGGGGTTTACCGGTTTTAATCAGGACTCCGCTGTGGGCGGATACAAATTCCGCAATTTCAGCATTCAAACCGGCGGCGTAGCTGAATTTTTCAGCTTTTTCTCCGTTGAGATTGAACGGGACATTGAAGTCCAGAGCTATGGTAATCGGGCGTATGGGTTTGTAGGACAGCCCAAGACTGGCGTATGTCGGTAGAGGATCAGGATCGTTAATAAACTCCGCCCCCAGATTTTTCACCGTAATACCGACTCCCCAGTTCATATCCCGGGCAGCATAGGTTTTCAGGAAGTTGAACCGGGTCATCACTCCAAGATCCCCCATGAGACTTAATGCGCTCTGTCCGGGTTCAAGGGAGGCACTTACCCCGCGGTAACCGGCTTTTATACTGGCACCGACTGAGACACCGCCAAAATAAAAACTTCGGAAAAAGTTGTAGGAAACAGCAGCTGTGGCAATAACTTCAGTGTACCAGCCGACGGCAGATGAGCCGTATCGGTTGTATCGGGCTCCCCAATCGTTATACCCGGTGAACGGGACATGGAGGAATTTCGTATTAAAACCGATACCGAAATTCTCATTTTTTTCGGGACGGTAGGCGAATGTTATCGTTTCCAGTGCTGAATCGGCAATCCAGTCAACGTGGGAAAAACTCAATATGGTACTGGTAAGAAATGATCCACCGGCGGGGTTGGATTCCAGGTAGCCCCCGTCCAGGGCCATTGCCGTATGGGCGGTGGCCATTCCTTCATACTTACCCCCGCCTGGAATCATGAGAATGAGAAAGGAATTCTGACCGGTATTTGGATCCAGTCCAAACCAATCCGATGCCGTCGCGTATGCGTCGTTACCATCAGCCCAGAGAAAAGTGGCTGTGGTCAGGATTATCAATGCAGACAACAGACGTTTCATGAACGCCTCCAATATACCGCTCAGACGGCTTTTTATCCAGAATGCTTAATACCTTTAATCCGGTTTAATGAAGCTCTATTTGTGAAGAACCGGAAATTGCCGATATATATATTGATAATCGTGTGAAAAGCTGTGTGCCTTTAACAGGAAATTCAAGGTAAGGAGCCAATAGGCGTAGATTCGTGATAATTAGAATCTCAAACAGGGGGGGGCAAGGGATCCTCCCGCTAATCCTCCTTATGACGATTCTCAATATACCTATGTTCGCCGGCGGCGGCACTGATTCTGAAGATGGGTTTGATCCCAAATATGAACTTGAGAAGGCTGCGGCATTTATCGAAGAAGGCCGACTTGATGATGCCATTCAGGCTCTCGTTGAAATCGCCCGAAGAGATCCGGAGCAAATGGAACGGGCTCAAAAGCTCATTCTGGATATACGCATCCGGGAGAATGAAATAACAGAGCTGTTTAATCAGATACAGGATGTTATTACATCAGAAGAATTGGAACCTGATGAGAAGCTTTTTGAAATTGAAGGCATTATTAATCAAATAAAGATTAAGGACTCCGACCCGGATAGTGATACCTGGAAGAATCTGTCCTATGTCGAAAGCGGACTTCGTCAGTCCCTTGATGTTCTGCGCCGTGAAGATTTCTTTGATAAAGGAAATGAATTTCTTGCTCAGCAGAAATACCGGGAAGCAGTTGATGTTTATCAAAGCGGATTTATTGACAGTCTGTTCGGGGAATCGCAAACCTACGAAAGGTACCGGGACGCCGAAACCCCTGAAGAATTTGATAATTACTCTACAAATCCTGAGCGTCAGAAGGTTGTTTTTGATGCGTATCACAGCAATGCTCCGGAAGGGGACCGGCTCATCGAAGATATTGAATTTCTGCTGGAATCATGGAATCAGAACAGCACTCAATTGATTAATCAGGAGCCACCGGCCCTTGGGACTGTATCCGGAGTGAACCTTGAGAATTGGGATGAGGGTTTAAGTGACTATCTGGATACCCTAACCGCGATTGTTGATGAGATTCAGTCGGCACGAATTCTGATTAAGAACCTCGGGATATTAAAGAGTCAGCTTTATACCGATCTCAACGGCACACCTGAAGATTTCCGATACGACCGGGTAGAGTCCTTTATGTTCGGCAGGGATGAGTTTCAGCCGGAAGGAATATTGTACTCACAGGAAATCCAGTGGGAGAATGCCTATCTCAGATTGCTCTCAGGGGTACTTGACCGTGTACGGGCACCATACATGGAAGGCGGGGCTCAATATCGCTCACGGCTTTTTGATGAAGCAGCAGAATTATATAATTTATCACAGATTACAGCCGGGAAGGCCCTTGAGCTGATCCATGTATTGGATACTCATGCGGCGGCTCAACGGGACATTGCAGATTCACGTTTTACCAGCCTCCTGGATCCTCTGGTATTGGAAATCCTTTATACCGCTAAAGCATCGGAAATACAAATACAGCTTATTGATATTTATCAGAATGAACCGCGAACAGATGATGAAACCCTGGCCGTTCTCAACCTCCAGGAGATTCAGAGCCTTTCTGATGATCTCCAGATATCCATTGATCAGTATGAAACTCTGCTTCTGGAATGGAATGAAACCATGGAGCTCTATACCGATTCACCGGGATCAGACAGCCCGGAAGTTCAGAAAATCGACAACGATCTGAGAATTGAGTTTGAAACACTGCTTGCGGTACTTTTCAGACTCAGAGTTAATGTTTTCATCCTCTACATGGAGCCTCGATACAATATTCTGGAAGCCCAGGTTTCGAACCTTCAGGCCCAAAGTCCGGAAGATCTGGTCCGGGCACAAACACTTATTG
>JAUUYD010000040.1 GCA_030590585.1 Spirochaeta sp. | reverse complement strand
GGCTGAGTTCGCCGATATCATGTCAGCCTGGGATTCGAAGGTTTTCGATCCGGGGATAGCTCCGGTAGTGTTCGACGGCCTCTTCAAGGGTCTGCTGATGATGAGTCTCCACAAAGACATCATCGGTGATGATGTTTATGACGATGTCACAGAAACCATGGGCCGGGTACTGGCAGCAGGGCTGAAAGCTCTTTCTGATGAACGGGCTGAATCTGGAAAGAGCTCCGGGAAAGGCCGAGGCGGAAAAGGCGGGATAAAGTGAAAATCAGCGCGCAAGAGGTCAGTTTCACCTATACAAAAGCTCAGGAGAATGCGTTGAGCAGGCTGAATTTCGAGATAAATGACGGTGAAATCTTCGGTTTTCTGGGACCCTCCGGAGCGGGGAAGAGCACCACCCTCGGGATACTCACCGGCACCATCACAGGATGGAGGGGCAAAGTGGAGGTTGGCGGGAAGAACCCGGCAACGGGCGACGGTGATTTCTACAGGAATATCGGGGTCTGTTTCGAGTCACCCAGGTTCCACATGAAGTTCAGCGCAGCTGAAAACCTCAGGCTCTTCGGCGGTCTGTACGGGACGAAATTGCGGGACATGAGGGAGCTGATGGCCCGGGTAGGCCTGGCTGATGATCTGAACAAGAAGGTGGAGGCCTATTCCAAGGGTATGAAAACCCGGCTTTCTCTGGTGAGAGCTCTGCTTCACAATCCGGATCTTCTCTTTCTGGACGAACCGACCACCGGACTGGACCCTACCCTCTCCAAAACAGTATGCAGCCTGATTATGGAAGAACGGGACCGGGGAAAAACAGTATTTCTCACCACCCACAACATGGTAACCGCCCGGAGCCTCTGTGATCGGGTGGGATTCCTCAGTGATGGAAATCTGGTTCTCACCGACAGCCCCGGGGCTTTGGCTCTGCGCTTCGGAAAGCCGGAACTGAGAGTTGAATACCGCAGCCGTAAAGCTGGAGAGAAAGAACACCTGACTGAGGATTTCTCCATGGAAGGCCTGGCAGACAACGATGCATTCCTTGCCCTTCTGCGCTCAGGGAAGGTTGAAACCATCCACAGCCGGGAGGCCCCTCTGGACGATATTTTCCGGCAGGTAACCGGGAGAAATCTCGCATGACGACAGTGATTGGCAGTACGGTACCTGGCAGAACGGTGTTAAGCATGGCGGCGGCGGTTATTACCCGGGAAGTTCGAACTCAATTCCGCTCCGGGTTGACGGCCCTGTACCTGGGGATGCCCCTGGTATGGATTATCATCGCACGGCTGCTTCCGCCAGAGGCCCGGCCGATTAGCGTCCTGATTGGAGTCTATGCAGATCCGGTGATGATGGGCACCATTTTCACCGGGGCCTTTTTGGCCCGGGAACGGGATCAGGGTCTTTTTACCGCCTGGGCGGTGACGCCAATGGGCGCCGGGGGATGGCTGGCGGGCCGGATTTTCGTCATTGCCGTCCAGGGTATGATCGGCGGCACTATCCTTGTTCTTGGAGCCGGGATTCAGGCGGATTTTATTCTGTTGATTCCGGCTCTGTTCCTGGCATCGGCCTGCGGCGCCCTGAACGGACTGCTCCTGGCCCGGCCCTTCCGGGACATCATGTCATTTTTTGTCGCCGGGGGCATGGCTTCAGCACTTATATGTCTGCCGGCAGCCGGGGGATACATCCGGCCGGGGTGGGTCTGGCTTTTCACGGGACCGGCCTGGCCGGGGTGGTCGGCATTGGCATCGGCACTGGGTTTGTCTCCTGCCGGCGGGGGTGCCGGTCAGGGAACGGCAATGGTGGCCTTGGGGGCTCTGGCCGGCTGGATGATGGGCCTCTTTCTACTTGTCCGTTGGATCTACCATCGGGGTTTCTTCAGACGCCGGGGGGGAGGAGGCGAATGATCTACAGCCGATTAACGACGCTTACCGGCACATTCGGCAGGAGCGCTCTCAGGCAGCCGGTATTCGCCGCGCTGCTCCTGGCTGCACCACTGTTGGGCCTGCTGATCCGGCCCATGCCCGGTCTTCTGGAACGCTTTGTTCCCGGATTCGACTTTTACCAATGGGTTCCGCTGTTCCTGGCTGTCACCGCCGGTTTCCCGGCCTATCTCTTCGGCTTTCTGGCGTCACTGATGCTTCTGGATGAGCGGGATAGTGACCTCCTGCCGGCCATGCGGGTAACACCCCTCAGCGATGGGGGGCTGCTGGCCGCCAAGGTTCTCCCGGCGATGATTCTCGCCCTGGTTGGTACGCCGATTGCCCTGTCACTTTCAGGACAGCTCTCCCGGATCAGCCCGGGTGCCGTCATCGCCGCCGCCTTGATTGCGGCACCGTCGGCGGCCTTTTATGCCCTTATCGCCGCCGCCCTGGCCCGGAACAAGGTTCAGGGCATCACCATAGGCAAAATCCTGGGAACGGTGCTCCCGGCTCCTGTGCTGCTGGTTCTGCTTCCCCCGCCATGGCGCTTCATCGCCCTTGTATTCCCCTCGGCCTGGATGGGCGGGGTAATCGGAAATCACTCTCTCCAATTGCAATGGCTCTGGGCCGCGGGAGGATTATTGTATGCATCGGCTCTGGCGCTTCTGGCATGGCGGGCGGCCATGAAGAGGTATTTCGAGACATAACCACCGGACCAAAATAAGGCCCCTCCTGGCGGGGAGGGGCGGGTCTTCTTACTGCCTGGTTAAGATCCAGGTTGCTGTGAGACCGTTGCCGAAGTCTACCAGCTGTTCAATGGAGTTTTTGTCCGGGCTTAAGAAAAAAACTTCCGAAGAATATACTATGGGAGATGGAACCGGTGGATCCGCCTCATTATTCATTAAAAGCTCCCAGTAGAGGGGCGGCAGTTCTGGATTGTACATGTGAGTCCACTCACCGCTTAAGGTAGGCAAGTCACAGGTATAGGTACCCCGGAATGTGGAATCAAAATGCAGGGAGCCCCCTTCGGAATAGTAAGTGAAATTGGTTGCCGTACCATCTTCGAAAAATGATATCTCTACATAATAATCCGTCCACTCAATACCGGGAAACGGTACGGTGCCCACCCAGGTTCCAACCATATCGCAGGGCGGTTCGATGATTTCACCTCCCGAGACATTGATAACAGCTATGGCACCAGGTGTAATATCGATAACTGTAATCAGCATCGGCACGATACTGAAAAAAGTGGATTCTACCGCCGTCACCGTCTCACCATTCTCCTTGCCTCGATGAGTGAGAACTATTTCATGATCCCCAAAATCCTCAGCCTGGATGTAATAAGTTTGCGGTCCATCGTTAGATTTCCAGTAGATGGCTTTAAGCAGCCCACCGCCTGGTCCAAATACCTCGATATCCACAGAGCTGACTTCGTATTCATCAACTTCCAGCAATCGAGCCGACGAACCACCGCCGATACTTACCGCAATAACCCTGTCTCCGGAGACGTCTCCCGGTGCAAAAGAACATGAGAACAGCATGGTGAGGATAAGCACCGCCAGACCCGAGAGGATGATTCCCCTATCTGACTTCTTCATCTTGAAACCTCCTGACCGCAGGCTTTACCGCCCGCGGTAAAATCTCAATCGAATACCCGATGGCACCAAGTCCGGACAAGAGCAGCCCTCTTTTGGTGCAATTTCTTCCTTATTTTAAGGATCTGGCGGCCTCCAGACGTCCTTTAAGCGTTACCTATACGTCTTTTTTGAAAATCTTTTTAAACTGCCCCCAACCTTATTCAGCAATCCCTAAATACATCCAAATAACGGAAGTCAATTAATTATCCATTATTTATCTATTGAAGAACTATTGAGGGAGCAATTTTTTCAGGGAAATGACTTTATTGCGGTAGAAGCTTCGGTTTGATATTCGATAATGAACGCCAGAGATTCCAGGTTCTTCTGGAACTCCCCCCGGTGAGCTGTTTAAGAACTGCGGCGAATTCAGTCCTCCGTGAGTCTCCGGCCCAGGGACAGTTACATCGTTCTATCGGCCAATCGGTGTTTTTCACCAGCCGTATGATTGCCGATTCCTGCAGCAGGATAAGGGGCCGAATTATCGACGGAGCACCCTCGGCGGCGGGAAGTATGGGAGGCATGGCGGCGAGCTCGGCGTTCCAGCTCATGTTCATCAAAAGGGTGATCAGTGAATCATCCATGTGATGCCCCAGGGCAATCTTGTTGTAAGCTCCGGCATCTGCTGTTTCCAGAAGGATGCGCCTGCGGTCCCGGGCACAGCCGAAGCAGCTTGGCGGTTTTCCCTCCTCTGCATCCCGAGCCGCCGGGTGAGAGATGAGATGGAGAGTCATTCCCCAACCTGCCAGCAGTACTTTGAGGACCTCGGGCTGCTCTGGGTGACTGAATCCGGTGACAAGGTGCACCCCTTCTACTGTAAAGGGAAGTGGGAAACCCCGGGTTTTTCGGGCCAGATTCCAGGCCAGTGCCAGGGAATCCTTTCCCCCGGATACGGCGACAAGAACCCGGTCTCCGGACTCAATGAGACCGTATTCCATGATGGCCCGGGTGATGCGCTTATCAACTTCCCGTTCGGCAGGGGTCATGACAATCCTTCCGACAGAGATACCGGTTGACATCGACTGATGCTTTTTTGTATTGTACCGCTACGCATGCCGCTGTAGCTCAGTTGGTAGAGCAGTGGACTGAAAATCCATGTGTCAAGAGTTCAAATCTCTTTGGTGGCAGCACAGAGGCCGTTCCTTCGGGAACGGCCTTTTTTTGCCCCATTACTGACGTTCCCGGGGCGGTATAAGATCTGCACCGTCGAAGGGACAGATATCGAAGAGATTATCATAAAAAACGGACCCGCATTCAGGACAGCGTGCAAAGCTGCCATTGTGTTCGAATACCAGCTTTTCTATTTCGTCATGCTGTATCCAGAGCATGGCATAGGTTCCAAACTCCTCATCTATACCACCGAGAAAACCGTCGGTTTTAATAAACACATTCTGTATGCTGCCGTCACTTAAGGTGAGCCTGGCCGGGGTAAATGAGGGTATGGGCGGTTCCCTGATGCCGAACCAGCCGGAGAATCGCTCCGGGTTCCCGGTCTTTGAACCGCTTACACGAACACTCACTTCTCGAGGCTTTTCTTCAATAATAAGTTCAGCCTGCTGCGGTAAATCGGAAACCGTTCCGCCATAGGGTCCGGTGAACTCTATTTCCAGGATTTTTCGGAAGGAAAGAGGATAGGTGATGGCGCCTGTGGGGCCGATTCTTCGAACCCAGAAGAAGTATTTCATTCCCTCCCCGGGATTGGATCCGGGTACGGCACCGAAATTTCCCTCATTATCCGGCCATGGGGGAATTTCACCTTCAAAAGAAGCCGCATCGAAAAGGCTGAAACTCTCTCCGTCCGAATGGTAAACGGTTACGGCATAAAAATCATTGTACCTCAGGCCGTCGGCAAACTCCAAACCTTGAGAAAATGCCGGACCGCCGATAATCAGAACGAGCAGTATTATCAGAAAGAGAGCTTTTTTGGAGGACACTGCGGCAGAGGTCATTCCAACACCTCCTGAATGATGAACAACACCGAAGACTCGGCGATATCCACTTCTTTGACTTTCAGAATAGCATGGCCGCCAAGATTCACGTCTTTTTTCATCGCCACCCGGGTTTCCAGAGCAATTTCAGGTATCAGGAAATAACCCTGACGCTCCCGGCGGTCAACAAGAACGGCCTCCCCGCTCCAATTTGGACGGCGCTTGAGCCACTGCAGCTTCCAGAACAGGTTGGAACGGCGTTCAGACTGTATGAGAGAACCGGTACGGGATTCAAATGCCGCGAGTCCGGCCAGGACGGATTCTTCATCTTCAGCCTCTTTGCCCAGAATTACAGAGCGGATCTGACGGGAAGTAATAAGGTCGGGATACCGGCGCAGAGGACTGGTAACCCGAGTATAGGCCTCCAGGCCCAAACCGGCATGAGGGGAACATTCCATGGTGGTCCGGCTGCGCTTCATGCCCCTGCGGAGGTTGAACTGGGCAACATAGTCAACTTTGCCAGGTTCAGAATTTTCGGGTTTTTCACCGTTACCTTCTTCTGCGGCATTACCCGAACGTTCCTGAACGGCATAAGGTATGGGTATATTCTTCTCCTGACACCAGAGCGCGGCATAAGATCCGGCCATCAGCATGGATTCGGTGACCATCTCACGGCTGGCCAGTTCCGGAAGAGGCGTGATATGAATCTCTCCCTCATTATCAACACGAAGTTTCACTTCCGGCAGGCTTATGGATACCGCTCCTGCAGCTTTTCTTCTTGCCCGATAAGCATCGGTAATTCTCTTCATGACAGCGAAGGGTTCATCCCCCATTCGTTTGTCAGATTCCGCGTAGCTCATCCGAGTGACTCTTAGCGTTGTAAGATGGATGGAAAAGGACTTGATTTCAAGATCTACCCCGGCTTCAATAGCTGCGGGATCAAGCTCAAAGGCGTATGAAAGGGCTGAAGAGGTTTCATGGAGCCCAAGGCCCAGTTTTGCCGCAGCTTCAGGGGGCAGCATGGGTACGGTAAGTTCCGGCAGGTACAGGCTACTTCCACGCTCCATGGCGGCCTCATCGGCTTTAGACCCGGCAGGTATTATTCCTGAGACATCGGCCACATGAACCCAGAATTTCGTTCCGTCCCAGGCGATGGCGTCATCAGGATCCTGATTGCCTTCATCATCAATGGCAAAGGCTTCTGTGCCGGTTAAATCCAGTCTCACTTCACCTGCATCCAAATCCCCAAGGGCGTAATCCGGTACATCCAGGGGTACATCCAGGCGTAGAGGATGGGGGTTCCATTCAGGGGGTTTCACGCCTTTGGCTATCATCACACGATGGGCATTTTCAGGGCTTTGTGTTTTTCCAATGGCTTTGAGGATGCGGGACCCCTTACTGCGGCCAAGGGCATACATTTCAAGGTCTCTCAGATAAAGTTCATCGCCTTCTCTATCAATATTTCCCTGCTGGAAACGCCCCAGAAAATTTTCCCAGCGCTCTTCGGCATCGGCCTTTTCATTATCCGCCTTGATCCGGGCCTCGACAGTTTCGGTGTCGGCAACCTCGATGGATTCGGGAGTTCCTCGAAACCATGGCGAACGATTAAGAAGCTTGAATGCCAGCCAGGAGGTGGACGGGGTATGTTCTCCGTAAACCAATTCGGCCAGATCCTGAAGGGTTGGGGATTCTCCCTGAAGCAGCTCCCAGGCTTCTTCCGGTTGTCCATCAGGAGCACCTTCTTCCAGGTTCGGGAATAAAGGCGCCGGACCGGGATGCAGGAGAAAGATATCTTTATCCCGGACACTTTTTGTTTTCCCCCCGGGTAGAAGTATGTCAAGTTTGTCTCCGGCAGATTGTACCAGTGCGGGGGTCTGCTTGTAGAGAACCAGGCTATCCTTGGTCGGTTTCATTATTCTCCTGTATCGATTTCCAGGCCTCAGTGAAGCGTTTGAATGCCATTTCCAGCTCTTCGAGGTTTTTCTTCAATTCTTCACTGCCGGTGATCCGGTCTTTTGCAGCCCGCTCCAGTGTAAGCGCGCTTTCAGCCAGATCGTCGGCCATCAGGTTCAGGGCGCCGCTCCTGATGGAATGAGCCTCCCGATGGAGCCGTTCAAACTTACTGTCACTCAAGGCCTTCCCGGCTTCAATCAGTCGTTTAATGGTATCTTCAATGAAACCATCAAAAAGTTCCACTGTCAGTTCTGCCTCTCCGTTTAATTCCTCCAGAAACTCATTATACCTGAGGGTGGATGAATTCGTAACAGCGGTACGTGATACGGATTTCTCAACCCATTCCACAGCCTTTGCCAGGAGATCAACCCGGCGAAGGGGCTTAGTGATAAAATCGTCCATTCCGGCAGAAAGAGAATTAATTCTATCCTCTGTATAGGCGCTGGCTGTCATACCGATAATCGGTTCAGTGATTCCCAAACCCCTGAGAGATCTGGCAGCCTCCAGCCCATCCATCTCCGGCATATGCAGATCCATGAAAATAAGATCCACTGAATTATCAGCAATGAAGCTTAAGGCCTCCCGGCCGTTTCCGGAATGAAAAACACGGCAGCCGGCTTTCTCAAGATGATATCGGGCAATATCCCTGTTGGTTTCAGAGTCCTCAACAAGGAGTACGGTTATTCCTTTTAGAGATTCTAATTCGGAGGACTTGCCGCCGCGAGATGCGGGGACTCCATCCATGGTTTCCGGAGCCTGGTCCATTGGTATAGTAAAATAGAATTCCGACCCCTCACCAACCCTGCTGTGAACATTGAGTTCTCCCCCCATCAGGGCCACCAGCTCACGGCTGATTGAAATGCCAAGCCCGGTGCCGCCATACCGGCGGCTGATGCTCGTATCGGCCTGTTCGAAGCTTGAAAAAATTGCTTCTATCTTGTCCTCCGGTATTCCAATCCCCGTATCTTTAATCGAGAAACGGATTAAATGTTTGCTCTCATTGCTCTTTTCGAGGCTGATTTTCAGGGTAATATGACCATTTTCAGTAAATTTGACTGCATTTGACAAGAGATTTGAAAGAACTTGCCGGAGTCTCATGGGATCACCGAGAAACCAGCTGGGTATTTCCTTATCGGTTTCCCTGGAATATCCGAGCCCATCTATAACAGGTATATTGTTCAGGGATTCTTCAGCTTCATCCAGAACCTGTTGCAGATCGAATAGGATGCTCTCCAAATTAATTTTATTGGCTTCCAGGCGGGAGATATCCAGCAGCTGATTGATCAGTATCATCAATCGATCCGATTCGTCCAGAATTTTCCCGGCATATTCCCGGTTCTTTCCGGAACACCGTTCCTTGATTATCTCAGCGAAACCGATGATTCCATTCAATGGTGTTCGAATTTCATGTGACATGGTTGCCAGAAAACGGCTTTTTGCCTCATTGGCATCTTCGGCTTCGGCTTTGGCCTGGCGAAGACGGTTCATTGATTCAACCTGGTCGGTAATATCCTTTACAGCACCTTCGATGTATCTCCCTTCCCCTGTGTATCGCACCGAAAACTGGGCCCAGAATTCTGTCCCATCCTGCTTTACAGCCTTTGCAGAGAAAGAATATGGGGCACCATCGGTGAGCTGATCGGGCTCGGGCATGGTTTCAAAAAAATTATAATCTACCTTGTTGGCATTCACATGACGCTTCAGGGATTCCACTGAATCGAAACCGAATGTAAGAGCAGCTTCATAATTGGCTTCTGTCAACAAACGATCGGCGACTTCACCCCGGAATAAACCAATAAGCGCATTTTCAAACATGATTTGAAAACGCTTCTCTGCAGCTTCTTTCTGATCTTCCAGCAGGAACAGCTCTTTCTGAATCAAGCGGCGTTCAGATTCGGGGATATCCTCATCTCGTTTATTCGGCATCAATGAATATGCTCACGAATTGATTTCATGAGCCTGTTGAAGGTTACCGGTTTCACCACATATTCGTCGGCCCCGCTGGCCATACCCATGGAAACTTCTTCCCGCTGCGCCATGGCACTGAGTAAAACGACAGGGATTCTTTGAGTCCGATTTTCGGTTTTCAGCATACGGGCCGTTTCCAATCCATCAAGAACGGGCATTTTCACATCCATGATGATGAGATTCGGTTGTTGAACTGCCAACTCCAGTACTTCCCTACCGGTACCGGCTTCCAGCACCTGAAGCCCCATGCTGCTGAGCTTTTTTGCCAGATGATGCCTGACATATTCTTCATCGTCAGCTATGAGTATGCTTTTACCGTTGAATTCTCTCTGTTCCATAAAGGTTTCCCTTAAATGATAAGAAACCTGAGAGACCTTCGCCATGAATAAGGAATAAAAAATGAAAAAAACTCTAAAGATCTTTTTACCGGGTTAATTCGTCAGCGCCGCCACCGCCGCACCAATCAGGGGGGCA
Organism: Spirochaeta sp.; assembly: GCA_030590585.1. Next base: position 296 of record JAUUYD010000040.1, on the reverse strand, counting down.
TCCTCCACCTGAGCCGTTTCATAATACAGATCGAGTGAACTGAGAAAGGGGCGGAGCCAGGATTCAACACGATGCTGAAAACGGTAATATCGATAATATGTAGTTCCATCGATGGTGATACATGTCGGGGCGAGGGGCCCGCTTTTACTCTGCCCCTTAAGGACAGCCGCGGCAAGATTGGCAGCGGTGAGTTTTGCCCCACGCTCCAGCAGAGCATCAATGAGAAACCAGAGCCTCTCGGCATCTGCCGGGGTTCCTGATGACTTCATAGCTGAAACAAGAGCATTCCCCGTATC
>JAUUYD010000229.1 GCA_030590585.1 Spirochaeta sp. | reverse complement strand
GACCCGGAGTCGCCTTTAGCGACTCCTTTCCGCGGCAGAGCCGCGGGGTATTACACCATGCTTTCCCTACGCTCATTCGGGAATGAACTTGTTCACTCCGCTCATTTCGCTTGGGAATAACTAACAAAACCATCATCCCATTTCCAGAGTATACGGGATAAATCCGAACTGAATGGATTCTCCTGACGGAAGTCCGGGAGCCACTCATCCCCTGAAACAAGCTCCTGAACAAAACCGTCATCGATTCCAAACTCATTCAGCCATTCCATTACCATTTCGTATTCAGCTTCATTCAACTGCCTTTCGGGAATACTCCGCCTCTCACCGGGAATCCGTACAGGGGTGTATTGACTCATCAGTGAAAGCCATGCCCTCCCTTTTAGTTTTTCAGCAAACCATTCCAGCACCCCCCGGGTGGATTCCAATTCACCGGGAAGTATCAGATGCCTTACCATCAGACCCTTCATCATCCGTCCCTCGTCGGTGATTTCCACCCCGCCGTATTCGGCCATCGCCAATAATGCCGAAGGGGCATCTGCAGCATACCCTTTTACACCATAAATACGCCGGGCAACATCATCATCAAGAGTCTTCAGATCGGGGAGCCAGATATCGACAAGCTCTCCTGCCATCCCCACTGTTTCAGGAGTTTCATAACCCGAGGAGTTCCAGGCGATGGGAATCATCACCCCGGCCCTCCTGGCATCTGCCAGATATTCAACAAGAGTCGGGGCCATATGACTTGGTGTAACCAGATTGATATTTTCCGCCCCGGCGTCCCTCAGAACAACACAGATTTCAGTAAACTCATCAGAATTGACGACTTTTCCCACCCCGCCCCCGCCGCGACTCCCGCGGCTTATCTGATGGTTCTGACAAAAAGGGCAGGACATGGAACATCCGCTGACAAAGAGAGTACCGCTGCCCCCTTTTCCTGCCAGCGGCGGCTCTTCACCGAAATGAAGGCCGGCCGAAGCCAGCCGCAGTTCTCCGGTTTCCATGCAAATGCCTCTTTCACCCGAAAGGCGGTTAATGCCGCAATGATGGGGGCAGAGACTACAGGATTCGTAAAGATTGGAAAAACTCATCCAAATGAGTCTAGCGCATAGACGTAGAAGAGGTACAATGCATGGTATTATACCATGCTTTCCCTGCGCTCATTCGGGAATGAACTTGTTCACTCCGCTCATTTCGCTTGGGAATAGCTGCGGAGGATTATTCCATGGCAAAAGTTGCGATCGATCCGTTTGAAACAAGCCCTGAAGTTATTTCCCGGCTTAGAAACCCCGGGCTGCTGCTCTGCTGTGGGAAAGAGGGAAACCCCATCACCATCGGATGGGCCACCCTTGGAGTTGTGTGGGGAAAACCTATCTTCACAGTACTGGTTCGTCCATCCCGCTATTCCTTCGGTCTGCTCCGGGAGAATGGTGATTTTTCGGTGAGCATCCCGGCGGCAGGAGACAAAAAAATGGCCAAAGCCGTGGCCTGGTGCGGAACAAACTCGGGACGGGATGGTGATAAATACAAAGGCGCCGGTCTGACAAAGGAAGCTGGAATCATCATCGACACACCCTATGTTGCCGAATGCCCCATTCACTACGAATGCCGACGGGTAAACTCCAACCATGTACTTGATGCTGAAATGGACGATGAAATCCGATCCCAATACTACCCTGCGGGAGATTTGCATCAGATCTGGTGGGGGGAAATCCTGGGAGCCTGGAAAGCTTAAGTAAGCCCGGTAGAATATTCTATCCCAGTCCCAGTTCCTCGGCAGCATTCCTCATGCCCGCAATGGTTTCATCGATAAGTTCTCCGCGTTCCATGCCCAGCATTGCCGCACCCTGATCGATGAGCTCCCGGTTCACACCGGCAGAGAACCGCTTGTCCTTCCACTTCTTCTTAACCGACTTGGCCCCGAGATCCATAAGGCTTTTTGACGGGCGCATCAACGCGGTGGCTGTGATCAGCCCGGTGAGCTCATCAATGGTGTAGAGAACTTTTTCCATGATATGAACCGGTTCAACTTCTGTTACAAGTCCCCATCCATGAGAAACAACCCCCCGTATCCAGTCCTCAGGCCAGCCTTCCTCTTTCAGGATTTCTTCAGTTTTCAAGCAGTGCTCATCAGGCCATTTTTCCCAATCAAGATCGTGAATCAGGCCTATAATACCCCATTTCTCTGGATCTTCTCCGTATTTGACTGCGAAATGCCGCAGTACCGATTCAACAGCCAATGCGTGGCGATAAAGACTGTCGCTTTCGTTGTATTTCCGAAATAAAACCAGTGCTTCTTCTCTTGTTGGTGTCATGGAGCAATAGTACCACGAATCCTTGGAATGCTGACGGCAAATAGTGTATTCCCCACCGCCATCAGGGCTGCCAGTACAAAGAGCAGCTCAACTCCCAGGGATTCCCATATAAGCCCGCCCACCAGGGCGATGCTGACACTGATGAGATGATTGATGGATATCCCCGTTGAGAGGGTGGCTGTAACTTCATCCCGGCCGTCACTGATACGGTTCACATAAATACTTGAAGCCATGCTGGCACTGGATATCATCCAGTCCAGAACAAAGACAATGCTCACCACAATCAGAGCTGTTCCCTGTGAGAACAGACGATGGGCAAAACCGTAAAGGAGACAAACAAAAAAGAGTATTATCGTGTCCCCGATCATAACCGTTTTATAGCCCCATCGATCAATTATCCTTCCAATAACAGGATTGAAAAAAATATTTATCAGAGCACTGATACCAAGTAAGGAGGCCAGATATTCAGTTTGAACACCATATTTCAGGATGAGCAGATAGGGTCCGAATGTAAGAAACACCTGTTTTCGGGCGCCGTAAAACATTTCCAGACCGTAGTACCGGGCGAATTTCTTACGAATATAAAGCCTTTTACGTTCCAGAGAACCCGAGGATTTGGTCATCCTCATGGCCGCGAGAACAGCCAGGAATACAACGGCCGCGACAAGAATCAATATGATGATAAATCCCAGGCGTCCCCCGTTATCCCTGTCCGCCCGGACGACCGGTAACAGAAACACCAGAGGTACTAAAGCCAAACCCAGCACCTGACCGGCATTTTCCACAGCTTTGAGAAAACCCAGAGCCCGGCCTTCTTTTCCCGGATCCGCCGAATGAATGGCATAAGAACGGCGTACCGGCATTATCAGATGTTCTCCGGTACTCCAGATAGTGAGAAACAGCACAGCCGGTACGGCACTGGTCCCAAGAAAGATGATACCCAGAACACCGATGATCGAAACCGAGAGGGCAATGCGGATGATGTTCCTCTCCGCCATACGGTAAAACGGTGCCAGCAGCAGAAAGAGCAGGAGCCCCGGAAGCTCCCGGAAAAACTCCACAACACCCCGGCCGGCCTTACCGATACCGAGCCAGGCCAGATAATTATCCTGAATACCCCGGAACAGGCCGCTTCCCAGACCTAAAAGCAACATCGAAAGCAGGAAGAAAGCGTATCGTTCGATATGTTGAGATCCGAACCTGTCTTTAAACACTTATGTTGTTCGCCGCAGATCGGCCTTGCGGTGTATGGCCGGCAGAGTGGTTTTTCTCAGACGTATCGACAATGGGGTAACTTCCACCATTTCATCATCCCGAATGAACTGAATGGCCCGTTCCAGAGTCATGGGCATCACAGGGGTAAGAACAACCGCGTCATCCTTTCCCGATGCCCGCATGTTGGTTAACTTCTTGGTTTTACAGGGATTCACATTCAGATCGTTGTCCCTGTTATGCTCGCCGACAATCATCCCCTCGTACACAGGCTGCCCGGGTTTGACAAAGAGCAGCCCCCGGGGTTCAAGATTGAACAGAGCGTAGGGAACACATGCCCCGGTACGATCAGCCACCAGGGAACCGGTAAACCTGGTTGGAAAGTCGCCTCGATACTTCTCATATCCATCAAGAGACGAATTGATAATTCCGGTACCCCGGGTATCGGTGAGAAATTCATCCCGATATCCGATGAGGCCCCGGGACGGAATACTGAATTCCAACCTGGCCCGATTCCCGTCATGGCTCTCGTAGTTAATCATCCGCCCCTTCCGCTTGGAGAGCTTCTCTGTAACAACCCCGGTAAAATTATCATCACATTCCACATACAGATGCTCGACGGGTTCCATGACTTCATCACCATCTTTTTTATAGATGACCATCGGCCGCCCGACGTTGAGTTCAAATCCCTCCCGGCGCATGGTTTCCAGAAGTATTACCATCTGAAACTCACCCCGGCCTTTTACCAGGAATCCGGCTTTTCCGGGTAAATCCTCAACCTGCATGGATACGTTGAGAAGAGTTTCCTTAATCAGACGTTCCCGGATTTTACTCGATTGAACGATTTTTCCTTCCCGGCCGAGAAGAGGTGAAGTGTTGGGAGCAAACACCATGGAGACGGTAGGCTCATCAACGGCTATCCTGGGTAAGGCCTTGGGAGCATCCTTACTGCAGATGGTATCACCGATATGGACATTATCCACACCGGAGAGCACGACAATATCTCCCGGAGATGCAATGTCGGCCTCGACGAGAGAAGGTCCTTCATAAGCCTGGAGACGGGTTACATTGAGATTCGTCTTTAATCCCCCTTCCCCCAGGCAAACCAGGGCTTCACGGCTTTTTACCGAACCATGAATCACCTTGCCGACTGCCAGGCGCCCCAGAAAATCAGAATATGAAAGATCGGAAACCAACATCTGAAAAGGCTCGGACGCGGTATAGCCCGGCGGTGGAACCTCCTCAATAATGGTATCCAAAAGGACATGAAGATTATCGGATTCTTCTTCAAGATCTTTCTTGGCAATCCCGGACCGGCCGTCAGCAAAGAGTATCGGACAGTCCAATTGCTCTTCCTGGGCATCAAGGTCAATTAAGAGATCGTGAATATCATTCAGTACTACCAGAGGCCTGGCATCCGAGCGGTCAATCTTGTTGATTACCAGGACCACATGAAGACCGGCTCTTAATGCTTTGTCCAGAACAAAACGGGTTTGAGGCAGCGGGCCTTCCGAAGCAT
>JAUUYD010000107.1 GCA_030590585.1 Spirochaeta sp. | reverse complement strand
CCGCTGGATACTTTTCGCAGCTGCGGGCCCGCCAGGCTCAACTACAGTAAAGTGGCTGATGGTCCTCAATACAGCAAACTTATGAGGGGAGAAAAATCCTCATGAAAGATGCCATTCTCAATTTCTACGGCTTTTCAAAGCTTCCATTCGGCAAGGACCTCTCACCTGACGAGGTTTTCCCAACAGCTTCAGGTACTGACGCCTCGGCAATGTTGGAGCTTGGACTCGAGAGTGAAGATATTATGGTTATCATTGGTCCGGTGGGCTGCGGGAAATCCCTGGTTCTCCGTTCGGCCACTCGGGCCTTTGATTCCAATCGATATCAACTGATCTATCTGCGGGGAAGTATCGATAAACCATCCGAATTGTTCAAACTCATCCTCCAGGGAATGAAAATCGATCCCCCGTATTCGATGACCAGGGCGAAACCAGCGTTCTATAACGCTGTTGCCGAAGCCACTCGAAAACCGGTGATCGTCATTGATGACGCTCAAGATACGGCAAAAGAAGCCCTCTTGACGCTCAAGGCGATGACCAACTTCGAGGCAGATTCCTCTCACCGCATCACCTTCATCCTCGCCGGTCAGCCTGAACTTGCAACAATCCTCAACTTTTCTCACTTTGAGCCCCTACGGACTCGGATACGTCTTTTTCATCAGCTGACCGGTATGAGCCTTGAGGAAACCGCCGGGTACATTAACCATAGATTGAAGATCGTCCATCGGGAGGAGAACCTTTTTTCCGATGCGGCAATGAGTGAGATTTTCAATCAGTCGAACGGCATCCCCCGCAAGATCAACAGCCTGTGTTATCTGGCGATTCTTCGTGGAGCTATCCGACAGAAACAGATCCTTGATACTCTTGATATACCGCAGGATGAAGGATAATTCCGCCACCTCCAGTTTCCATCGCTTGACCGGAACTTCCTTCGGTTATCCGATGGAACTTCCGCAGGGCATGGTGGGGTAATTAAACGTGGCAGGGAGGGGCATTATTAGCTGTCGGGGAACACCATGAGAAAAAGATTCGAGCAACAACCATTTCTGGATTACGTCGCCATAAAAGATATTGACTTTGATGGTGCCAGAAAAAGCAACCGGTTAGAACAGCTCTACAGAACACTCCAGGAAATATTTATTACACCTGAATACAATGAAAGACTATTTGAAATCCTTGAAAATAAAATAACCGCCGGAAAAAAGAAAACAGGCCGAGAAGGAATGGAATTATGGATTATCTTTATCCTGGCCCAAACACGACTGTGTTTGAATCTTGATTATGAGGCTCTCTTTCATATGGCCAATTTTGATTACTTGCTTCGTCAATTAATGGGTATTGAAACGATCTTTAAAGATGGGCCAAGAAAGTTCCAATATCAAACCATCGTCGACAATGTGGATCTTCTTGATGATGAAATGCTCAAAGAGATTAATGATATGATCATATCCTTTGATGAGCAGATCTTTAAAAAAAAACGAAACAACGTCATCGGACTCATCTGAAAACAGACAGCTATGTCATCCAGAGCAATGTTCACTTTCCAACAGATTATAATCTTCTTTATGACAGCAGTCGAAAATGCCTGGATATCATTCAATATTTTCTGGATTCATATTCCTGGATTATGGGTTGGAGGAAGTTAAAAGCTTGGCGAAGAATCCTTAAAAATGGTTACCGTTCTGTGGGGAATGCCTCCCGTTGCGGCGGGAAAAACAAAGAGGCCCGGCTGAATCGAGTTGTCAGGCTCTACTTGATCGATGCTCAGAATCTAAGTCTCAAGCTCCATGACACAAAGGAGGGGCTACCAGTATTGAATGCCAGAGATATCGCTCAAATAGAGGCGTTAGAGGTGTCTCTGGGCTATCTTGATAAACATATCGACCTTCTTGAACGTCGTGTTATCCAGGGAGAAACGATCCCTCATGGCGAAAAGATGTTTTCCATATTTGAGACTTACACCGAATGGATCAGCAAAGGGAAACTGCATCCATCTGTCGAACTTGGTAAGAAATTATTGATCACCACAGATCAGAATAATCTGATTGTCGATTATCAAATTATGGATCATCTTTCGGACTCAGAATCGGTCCGGGAACTTGTAAAACGGATCACCTTAAGATATCCGGAAATTGAGACCTGGAGTTTTGATAAGGGATTTTTCAGTAAAGATAATAAGGCTCTTTTAATGCCTTTTGTGAATCATCTGATTATGCCGAAAAGAGGGAAACTGAATAGTCTTGAGAAAGAGTATGAGTCAACAAAAACGTTCAAACTCTACAAGGGGAAGCATAGTGCTGTTGAGTCCAATATAAATGAGCTTGAGCATTGTGGACTTGGCCGGTGCCCGGATAAAGGGTATGACCATTTTAAACGATATATTGGCTTGGGAGTCATTGCATATAATCTACGAAGAATTGGTAAGAAACTCATTGAACAGGATTATCAATTTAATAAGCAATTAAATTCTAAGTCCGCCTAACAAACCCTAATATTGAGTTGCATTTACGAGTTACCGGAGAAGCTGTACCCTGAAATGATCCCAGATGAAGTAAAATTGTTGAAATCAGTCTGAATCAAAGAAAATATACTCATTTTCATCTCCGAACTTCCACCATTGTGTTCATTTTGTGTCTCTGAAATTATCCGGTGGGGATATTTACAAAAAAAGAGCTGTTTTCTGAGAGACACTACATACCAATACTGACTTTCGATGAATGAATTACCACCACACAGACCTGCTGTTTCATCAGCGCATAGTCATATCACCACCGGCACGTTTCCAGGCATTGAAGCCCCCCTTAAGCTCTACGATATTTGTATAGCCGAGGGCTGCCAGCTCCCTGGCGGCTGAAGCGCTCATGGGACCGCTTTTACAGTAGAGAACGAGAGTTTGATCCTTATCCGGATATTCAGCATTGATATCGCCGACCATATTGTAGGGAATGCTCGCATCTGTTCCGACGATTTCACCTTCGTAGGGTATATGGACATTGATGAGTGCAAAGTCCTTCATTGACATCTCACCCATCAACATTTCAGCGTCAACCTGGCTGTATCCATGTGAGTTTTTCTTCGCACCCATGGATTGATCGCTTTCCATGTTTCCCTGGGCAAAGACAATACCCGGCATAGTAAGCAATGTGACAATAAGCACAACTCGGAACTTCCTTGATACATCTCCGGTGCGGCTTGCACCAAATCTTGGTATATTCATATTATTTAATATATTTCAGTCACTTTCGTCATTCAATTTTTTCAGCACATCAGGGGTAAAACGTAATCAAACCTTAATCTCCGGATAAGAGCTTATGGAGTACATTTAATCTAGGCGACGGAGGTGCCGAATTATGGGTATGCGCTTGTTTAACAGGATGAAAAAGAGATGGAATAACTATTTACAAAAGCTTGGTGATGCGAACAAAAAGAATTTCGGCAGCGGTTCTCTTGATTGCTGCAAGTTGAATCAGTATGAAAATCATAGCAGATAAAAAGCCAGTTTTGACCTGATAATTGGCTTAACGCCGACTCACTTATCCCAAGTCGCCATATATAGAACTGACTGTCGAAATGCATCCTACTATCCGGGATTCAACGCTCTTCACACAACCCACACAACCCCGTCACCAAAGTCCCACCGGCTTCATTAAATCTCCAGTTTCAAACTTGAATTACATAAGTTTCTTATACAATACTTAATTACCAAGGATTAAGCATGCAAAACTACGACGTTATTGTCATCGGCGGCGGCGGCGGCGGCCTCAGCGCGGCTTTCACCACCGCCGGATTCGGAAAAAAAACACTGCTTGTAGAGAAATACAAGACCGGCGGAGAATGCACCTGGAGCGGCTGTATTCCCAGTAAGGCACTTATTCACCTGGCGGAACTGAGCCATGCTGCCCGGATATCCGCTGGTGATAAATCACAGCGAAAACCTGCCGCTGGTAATCCTTTCAAGCAGGTTGATGATGTAAGGCAGCTGGTTTATTCCCACGAATCACCTGAGGTGCTGGCCCAGCGGGGTGTGGAAACCCTTATCGGCACCGCCCGGTTTACCGGGCGGAATACCATCGAGGTGAACGGAGAAATCTACAAAGCTAAACGATTCATCCTGGCCGTCGGCTCCCGGGCTCTTGTTCCTCCGGTACCCGGTCTGGCGGACACACCCCATCTCACCAATGAATCTCTGTTCGAACTTGAGAAACTACCGAAAAGCGCCCTTGTAATGGGCGGCGGTCCCATCGGTCTGGAGATGGCCCAGGCCTTATCCCGGCTGGGTGTCGAAATCACAGTCGTTGAAATGCTGGACCGCATCCTCTTCAGGGAAGATCCCGATGCCGCTCGAGTGATAAGGGAAAAACTTATCGACGAAGGGGTTACCCTGCTCACCGGTGCAAAAGCGGTCCAGACCGCACCCCGTAAGGGCGGTATATCTCTCACTATTGAATCTAACGGAAAGAAAGCCATTCTGGAAGCCGAGGCCCTGTTGGTGGCCGTGGGCAGGGGAACGGCGACTGGGGGACTCAATCTCGAAGCCGCCGGGGTGAAACTGAGCCCTAAGGGCGTAGAGGTCAACAAAAAACTCCGAACCTCAAATCCGAATATCTATGCCGCCGGAGATGTGGCAGGCCCTTACGCTTTCAGCCATATGGCCGAGTATCAGGGTGTTACCGCGGCGATGAACGCGATTCTTCCCTTCAAGAAAACCGTCAGTTACAAGCATGTGGCATGGACAACCTTCACCGATCCGGAAATCGCCCGGGCGGGGATGCTGGAGGACGAGGCCAGGAAAGCGTACGGCAAACGGGTGAAGGTATACTCCCGGAGATTTGAAGATCTTGACAGGGGGCGGACTGTACCCGGAACCAGGGGGCTGGTGAAAATCATCCTTGGCCCGGGTAGTAAAATCCTCGGTGCCCATATTGCAGGACCGAGGGCCGGAGAACTCATCTGCGAGATTCAGGTGATGAAAACCCTGGGGATTGGTTATCACAAATTAAAGGGAGTTATTCATCCCTACCCCACCTACGCCGATATTCTCCGGCAGATTTCCAAGAAAGTGGCCCTGGACCGGATACTGGAGCATCCGCTTGTCCGCTTTGCACGATCCTTTACCGGTAAGAAAAATGGCGGTTGAACTCAGCGGGATTTCCAAGAGTTACGGTGATAATACCGTTTTGAAGAATGTGGGATTCCGAATAGATGATGGAGAATTCGTCTCTCTTATCGGTCCTTCGGGGGTAGGAAAAACCACCCTTCTGAAAATTCTGGCGGATCTTGAAATCCCCGACACAGGGATTATCCGGTTTTCAGAAACCCCGGGGAAGGACCGGCCTGTCATCATGATGTTCCAGGATTTTGCCCTCTTCCCCCATATGAGCATCGCCGAGAATGTCGGTTACGGATTGAAAGTTCGCGGGGTGAAGAAAAAGGACCGCAGGGGGAAGGTGGAAGAGATGCTCGAATGGTTCGGTATCACCGACAAGGCCGATGCCTACCCTGCCAGGCTTTCAGCGGGTCAGAAACAGCGGGCGGCCATCGCCCGGGCCCTTGTGGTTGAACCCATGGTGCTGCTCCTGGATGAACCCTTTGCAAATCTGGATAAGAATCTCAAGGGCGAAACCGCCGATTTTATCCGCCGGACCCAGCAGTCCTTCGGTATTACCACCGTTATGGTCACCCACGATCAGGATGAGGCATTCGCGGTTTCAGACCGGATCGGCGTCCTGATGGGCGGAGCCCTGAAGCAGTTCGACTGCCCGAGTATCATTGCCGCGGCGCCTGCCGACGAAGATACCGCCCGCTTTCTGGGACAGTATACCCCGGGTCGGACCCGTCTTGCCCCGGCCACGGAATTACTCAGTGTTGTTACAAAAGAGGCTTTATAAAGGAGTTCATGATGATATCTACGAAACGCCAGGGCTGCGGGGCTGCAGTACAGTTACTACGGATTCACCAATCCCGGCAGATTCACCAACTGATCGGTTTCATGTCAATGCTGTTCATCGCTTTCATCCTCTTACTCGGCCCCCAACCCTTGAGCGCCCGGGGAAATAGTGAAACACCGGACCCCTCAGGAATGAGCTGGAACCAAATCGTCGAGTCCGCCCGGGGAAGCGAAGTGAGCTTCTACATGTGGGGCGGTTCCACCGAGATCAACGGCTGGATAGACATGGTAGTGGCCAGGGGGTTGAAAGACGAATACGGCATCACCCTCAAGAGGGTGCCCATGGACGCCTCGGTGTTCGTCAATAAACTTCTCGCCGAGAAGCAGGCTGGCCGGGAAAAGGGCGTTATCGATCTATTGTGGATTAACGGAGAAAATTTCCGGAACTCCCGGGAGGCCGATCTGCTCTGGGGACCCTACACCGGTGATTTACCCAACTTCAAATCTTATGTCGATCCAAACTCGGCGGCCACCGATTTCGGTTACCCCACCGGCGGATATGAGACTCCCTACGGCAAGGCCTGGTTCGTCTTTGAGTACGATACGGCAAAGATGTCCCGGCCGCCGGCGGATTTTGACGAGCTCAGCGCCTGGATCAAGGCCAATCCCGGCCGTTTCACCTATCCCCAGCCCCCGGATTTCACCGGATCGGCCTTTTTGAGGCTGGCGTTCTACCATGTAAACGGCGGGCATGAAAAATTCATGGATGGTTTTGATGCCGAACTGGCGGAGGAATCGGTAAAACCCCTGATAGCCTGGCTCAGGGAAATCGAACCCTACCTCTGGCAGGAAGGCCGCAGCTATCCCCGGGATTCAGCTTCCCTCGACGCGCTCTTTGAGCGGGGGGAAGTGGATTTCTCCATGAACTACAACGTCTCCCACGCATCCAATAAAATTGCCAGCGGTCAGTATGCGCCGACGGTGCGTACCTTCGTACCCTCAGATTCCGCACTCTTCAACCTTCATTTCACGGCAATTCCCTTCAACGCGCCGAACAAGGCTGCCGCTCTGGTGCTCTCGAATTACCTTCTCTCCCCGGAGATTCAGCTCTCAAAGAACAATCCTGCGAACTGGGGCGATCTTACGGTTCTGGATCCCCGCCGCCTGAGTCCTGCCGATGCCGCAGCATTCTCAGCCCTGGATCTGGGTGCCGCCACACTGTCCCTGGAGGAACTCACCCCGGAGGCCGTTCCCGAAATTCCTTCAGGGTTCATCGAATTTCTTGAAACCGCCTGGGACGAGCAGGTACTCAAACAGTAATGACGTATAGCCGGCGAGGCTCCCACATAAGGCTCCTACCTCTCATATTACCCATCGGGGGTCTCTTTACCGCCGGGGCAACCGTCACCGTAATCCAGTCTTTCGGTGCTATGGTACCTGTACCGGGAATCAGGGTGAGCACTGATGCATGGATGTATGTATTTTCCGACCTCTGGATATGGATGTCGGTGCTTCATTCCCTGGCCGTCGCCCTCTCTGCCGCGGGAATATCAGTGATTCTGGGAACTATTCTGGCCTGGATGATTCACCGGCTGCCGGGAGCATGGCGTCATGCCGCGACTGTTTACAAAATCCACCTGAT
>JAUUYD010000461.1 GCA_030590585.1 Spirochaeta sp. | reverse complement strand
ATAAGAACATACACTGCGGGGAGAACCGACCAGAACCGGTCAACCGTCGAGTAGTTTCGTGTGAATAAACCGTAGAAGAACGCATACAGAACACTGATAAGCGTCAGTAACACCGTGATAAGAAGAGCTGGTGTCATGGTTTGCATCGGGGGGCTCCTAAGCAAAATTTATGATTAATTTTCTCATTACCCGGGTTTTACGTCAATGCTGTTTCCAATCGTTGTGATCGCAGCGGAGGCACTCCCGGAAATATCACGTTTATTTAAAATCCGGTTCGTAAACGGTAACAGGCTCCGTTTTTCCTTTCACTTTTGACCTGTACTTTTTCTTCCACTTGAAATCATTCCTGACAAGATTGAAGGTCTCCTGGGATACGAGGATTGAGGACCCTGTTTCTTTATTCAAGGATTCAATTCTTGAAGCTGTATTCACCGTATCGCCGATAGCTGTGAACTCCTTCTTCTTTCTGTACCCGAGATTCCCGACAATCACCTTCCCCGTATGAACACCGATACCGATTCTGAATTCATGATCAAATCGGCTCTTAAGATAGTCGTTGAACTCTTTGAGGGCTTCAGCCATATCGCATGCGGCCTTCACTGCCTGATATGCAGGATTCTCATTTGATGTTTCATCCAGGCCGAAAATGGCCATAATCCCGTCACCCATGTATTTGTCAATGTAGCCGTTATTTATATCAATCATCCCACCGATTGCATCAAAGTAACGGTTCAGGATGTGGACAATATCATAGGGGAGGGATTTTTCGGAAAATGAAGTGAAAGACCTGATATCTGAAAAAAGTATTGTTGCTTCAATCTCATGACCCGCATCGTTTATATTGCCTCTGCCTTCATTGATTGCATTTGCAATATCTTCATCATCCAGCACAAGACGCCGAAGTGTTACATCATCCTCAACCGTTGTCTGGCAGGCAAGCCTGACATCCTCGGAGAACCCCTTGATTGACGCCAGCCTTGATTCTATCTCATTTCTGGGACGGCAGTGCTCTACACCATCGGTAACAATAACCCGGCAGGTTGAACATCTCGCTCGGCCGCCGCAGACATGAGTATGATCTATCCCTCCGGCAAGGGATGCCTGGAGAATGGGAACATCTGATTTAGTGTGAATCTCTTTGTCACCAATGAAGTCCATCTTCACATCTATAGCGCTCCCGGTCTCTTTCAATGAAAAGGGCGCTTCTTCCATTTCATTATTTGATCTGCTTTTTCCAATGAACTGTGAAAGGTAGCTGTTACAGTCATTGGAAGCAGTAAGTAGTTCTTCCTTCTCACCACCGGCAGCGCAGCTCCCGTTCTTGCAGAAATATGCGGTATTAGTACTGCTGCAGAGGTCGTAGAGGGGGCAGGATACGCAGTTGCAGCCCTTCTCGGTAATTTCAGAATTGCTTTTTCCCGAGGCACAGAACAGCGCTTCCATATCATTACCCGGATAACTCGGACAGGTACCGCAATTTCTCATGCATATAAGAAGATTTTCCAGATTCATTTCGATAGTCGGATGTTTTAAACCGGCCTCAAGACGCTTTTTCCCAAGGATCCGGGCCCTGACTTTTCTTCTGATGTTTCGCGGAGTCATCTGAATGAAAGACTTCATCATGGCCATCATTATCATGGCTCATTATAGGGCGGGGAGGGGGGATTTGTAAGCAATGTTTTTGTTGACTGGCGGGATTGTTCCTCACACCTTCGGTGCTCCGGTACAAGCCTTGTTCTCTGCCGTCGGCTGTATACCAGGCTGAAATCAGAAGTATCCGAGCTGGTCCAACCATGATTTTATATGTCCTGAGGCTTTATTCAGGGAGAGCGTTGAATCAAAGATTCTCAGGTTTGTGGTAATCCTGACAAAACCCAATATTACAAGCCAGGGTAAATAAACCGGCGTTGGCCCCGAGAGGCACTCGTCCCACCATGAGAGCATATGACTGTGTCTGGGAGAATCAGAATTTACAGCATGAATGAGGATGTTCACATCGGGAAGAAGCATCGAATATTTTTGAATCCTTCTTCATCTTCCATCTCTTCCGTAACCTGCCCGAGCTTATCAAGGTCAAAACCCTGCTTCAGTTTCAGGGAACGTCCCCGGGTTTGGTATTTCTGCCCCTTCACCGATGGTGTTTCCATAGCTTCCAGTCCTTTTTGAAGAGTTTGATTTACAATAGTTTTAAGAGGAATATTGCTTTCAGCGGCTTTTCGTTTAAGAGTCAGAAGCAAATTATCATCAAGAGTCAAAGTCGTTCTCATGCCTCTATATTAGCAGAAACAGTTATCAGGAATCAGGATGCATTGGCCGAAACATCATGATGTCTTTAAGGGGAATCTCCCTCAGTATAATCCCACTCCCACCGGGTATAGCCCCCCCAGTTCATCAGCCGTGTATACCCCTCCTCTTCGAGGTACTTGATTACCTGTTGAGCCCTGCCCCCGGTTTCACAGTACATAATTACATCCTGGTTTTTATCAATCTCAAAGGAGCTCTTTTTTATTTCTGATGACGACATTGATACCGCTCCGGGCAGATGCCCCTTCTCATAGGCACTAAAAGGCCTCACATCGATAACCATGATTTCACGCTTATCCCTTTCCAATAATTCCTTCATTGCATCCGGAGGCATATAAACTTTCAGATGATCCCCATCACTGGATGTATAACCCTCAAAGCAAGCTGTTAATATGAGAAAGGATAGAATTGAAAGAAGCACAATTTTTAATCTTGTCATAAGCAATATTATTATGAAAAACCTCCCGCCATGCCACACCAGCCCCCATGGCTGAGCAGTTGACCCAGTCATGAGCATCAGGAGGATTCGGGTTAATGCGTCAAGGTATAAATAATTCAGAGAGAATCAAGAACCACGATCGCCTAGCGGTGCTTCGCATCCGACGGCTTCTCGTGGTTCTTGATTCTCTCTAAGCTGTTTCCCTCCCCGCATTGACCCGCCCCCCCTCCAAGCGTAAAATGTTGCTCGATATGAAAAAACGCCTCATCACCTCAGCACTCCCTTACGTCAACAACATCCCCCACCT
>JAUUYD010000325.1 GCA_030590585.1 Spirochaeta sp. | reverse complement strand
TTCTCTTATAGGAGCCGAACTCCTGACGTATTCTGTCTGAAAGACCTTCAATGGGTATGCGGATCTGCTCCATGGTATCCCGGAACCGCAGGGTAACGGTATTATCGTCCTTACTCTCATAATCAACTGTGATACAGAACGGTGTGCCAATCTCATCCATCCGGCGGTACCGGCGGCCGATGGCTCCTCCCTGGTCGTAAAAAGTTGCAAAATCTTCCCTGAGTTCTTTTTCGAGTTTCTTCGCCATACCGGCAAGCCCGTCCTTTTTTACCAGGGGCAGTACCGCAACTTTAATCGGTGCAATATCGGGATGAAGATGCAGAACGGTACGGATATCATCCTTACCGTTTTTATCGACACCGATTTTTTCCTCATGATACGCATCCATCAGAACTACCAGAACACTGCGGGTTAGACCGGAGGATGTTTCAATAACATAGGGTACGAATCGGGAATTATCCGCAGGATCCAGGTAGTTGATTTCTTTTCCCGCAAACTCACCATGACGGCGAAGATCGTAGTCGGTCCGGGAGTGAATACCCTCCAGCTCCTGCCAGCCAAAGGGGTACTCATATTCGATATCAAAAGCCACCTTGGCATAGTGAGCCAGCTCATCGGGACCATGTTCAGTGAACTTGAGCCGCTCAGGCCTGATACCCAGTCTATCCTTGTACCAGACCATTCGTTTGGCCTTCCACTCTTCGAAGGCCTCGTCCTCGGTACCCGGCTTAACAAAATACTGCATTTCCATCTGTTCGAATTCACATGTACGAAAGATGAAATTCTTGGTGGTGATTTCATTGCGAAAGGCTTTGCCCACCTGAGCAATACCAAAAGGAATCTGTACACGGGAGGTATCAACAACGTTCTTGAAATTGACAAAAATACCCTGGGCAGTTTCCGGGCGGAGATAGATAACACTGCCTGTATCGGCCACAGCTCCCATGTGGGTGGTGAACATCAGGTTGAACTGACGGGGCTCAGTAAGCTCCCCACCGCATTCCGGACAGATTTTGTCATCAAGATTCGTCTGGGTCAGATGATCTTCCCGAAAACGGGTTTTACACTTCTTGCAGTCCACCAGGGGATCGGAAAAATTCTCCACATGACCTGAGGCTTCCCAGGTACGGGGGTGCATCATGATGGCAGCATCAAGTCCTACAATATTGTCATGCCGGCGGACCATTTCCTTCCACCAGGCATCCTGAATATTTTTTTTCAGCTCAACCCCGAGAGGACCATAATCCCAGGTGGCGGACAATCCACCATAAATTTCGCTGGAAGGATATACAAATCCCCGCCGTTTGCAGAGAGATACTATTTTGTCCATGGATGCGCCATGCTCATTACTGACGGTATTAGGCTTGGCTTTTTTTTCTTTCACCATAGGGGACTTCCTTAAATATGTATTTATGCCGGTTAAATTATCACTTCGAAGAGCTAGTGGGCAAGTAATCCTCAAGTGCTTCAATTAAACGTTTGACACGTTTTATGGATTCATCAAGACCCAACAGCCGTATGGCTGGAAACAGGGGAGGACTTACCTTACTGGCCGTTACCGCAAGACGCAGGGGCTGCAGCATGGCACCGATTTTCCACTCTTTTTCTTCCGCTTTATTACGGAAAATTCCATCCATTTCTTCATCCCATGCCCCACAGGCCTCTTTTTTTCCGACATCAGGGGTTTCAGAAGCGGAAGAAAGAATATTCAGCCCGGCCTTCAATGCCTCGGCAGCTCCGGCGGCATCCATTTTCTTCGGAATTGCATCTTCAATATCTCCGGTACCCGGATCTGTATAAAGAAAACGCAGCATAGGCGATATATCATTTAACAGCTTGAGCCGCTCCCGAATGATTGGAAATGCCCCGTTGAAGATATCAATCTGTTCTGCAGTTGGCGGGTCTGAAATGATTCCATCAGCAGCCAGTATCGGCAGAAGATTAGATTTGAGAATTTCAGGGTCCTTCATCCGAATGTACTGCCCGTTGAACCAATCAAGCTTACGGTAGTCAAACACTGCCGGCGATTTATTTATTTTTTCGAGACTGAACAACTTGCAAAGATCATCCATACTGAAAAATTCTCGGGAATCATCATAGCTCCAACCCAATAGAGAGACAAAATTCACCAGGGCCTCGGGTAGATATCCTGCTTTACGGAAATCCGAGACCGCTGTGGAACCGTGGCGCTTGGAGAGTTTCTGGCCATCCTTACCCATTACCATGGGAAGGTGACAGTAGGCAGGAGCTGTCCAGCCGAAAGCCTGGTAAATCAGAATGTGCAATGAACCTGACGGAATCCATTCCTGGGCCCGCATAATATGTGTGATACCCATGGCATGGTCGTCAATAACATTGGCCAGATGATAGGTAGGGAAGCCGTCTGTCTTTAACATAACAGGATCGGGATTGATGTCTTTATTTTTACGGCCGGTCTGTCCAAGGATTATATCTTCAAAAACCGTTTTCCCTTCCAGGGGAACTTTGAGCCTGATGACATGTTTTGCACCTGCTTCGATCCTTGAGGCAGCCTCATCCGGGGAGAGACCCCGACAGTAACGATCGTAGCCTATATTCTTTTTGGCCGCCTTCTGCTCCGCCCTCACGGCATCGAGACGCTCAGCTGAGCAGAAGCATGGGTAGGCCTTGCCGGAATTTACCAGCTCAGCGGCTTTTTCCCTGTATAGTGCTTCCCTTTCCGACTGGACATAGGGGCCTACCCCTCCGTCCTTATCCGGACCCTCATCGTATTCGATCCCCAACCAGTTCAAAGTTGTATACAAATCTTCCAGGGCTTCAGGTGATGAACGTTCACGGTCGGTATCTTCAACCCTGAGTATGAAGGTGCCTCCATTGGCCCGGGCAAAGAAATAATTGAATAATGCGGTTCTGATACCGCCTATATGCTGCAGTCCCGTCGGGGACGGGGCATAACGGACTCGGACACTCATTGCGAAACTCCAATATCAAGGGGATGAATGGTATCATACCCCAGGGCAGAGCCCTGGACCCTGAGTCGCTTAAGCGACTCCCTGTTCCGCGGCAGAGCCGCGGGGTATGAAACCATGCTTTCCCGGCACTCGCTCGGAAATACCCAAGGATATTTCCCTCGCTACGTTTGGGGATGAAAAGCCAGGAAAGTATACATTAGAGCTGATAATGCGTACTAGACCACTTATTGATTCAGGAGCCGTTCAACTTCTTTTCTTACCATGTCGGCATTATCGAGAACGCTATCGACATCCCGGTTTTCATTGATTGAAAGATCGATACAGGCTTGAAGAAACTCGCCACGCTGGTCGTTGGCATTCGCCCGGACATGATTTACGGCAATCATCTTGCGATTATTCTCGATCTTGTCCCTGGCACGGTTGATGGCTTCATTCTCTCTGCGTTTCCGGTTTTCAAGGTCGTATCGGGATTGCCGGTTGGCATCCATTCTTGCTTGAAGCTCTCTTCTGGTATCAGGATCACTAATTGACTGTAAGAGAGTGTAGATTTCACCGGCGGAAGCACTGAGTCTGTCAATAATTTCATTAGCTTGAACAATGAAACCCTCACTTCTGACAATTTCTTCACCAAGGCCGTGGTTTTCTCCTTCCAGTACTGAATTTGAACGTTCCATATCCTGATTTCGAGAATCAAGTAATGAAATTTCAGCCTGGGCATCGTCAATAACAACATAGTGGGGAGTCGGTGTCTGGGCGAGAAGAGGCAAAGCTGTTGTACAAAACAGTAACAGAAATATGAGACTGTTCTTCATATCAGGTTCCATGAGTATATATATGACACGTTCACCAAATGATTCAAGCGTTTTTTTCTAAGACGGATCTCAATAAATGGTATCATACCCATGGCTTTGCCTTGGGTATGATACCATACTTTCCCGGCGCTCATTCGCTGACGCGGCGCCCTTCGTCAGTTCGACAATGTCCATGCAAGCAAGGCCACTGTCATCGAGTAGGAGGCGGGCTCCCGCCCGCCGTCCTCTCACAGAACCGTGCGAACGGGTCCGTACACGGCTCCTCATGTAGGTAGTATTCATCCTCTCAAGTCTCATCCACATGGTAAGTATACTGA
>JAUUYD010000227.1 GCA_030590585.1 Spirochaeta sp. | reverse complement strand
GATATATCAGATGAAGAGGTTTCTGATGCGGGTCTGCTGGAAGGTTATGATCTTCTTGTAAGTGCAACAGGGAATCAGGAATTGAATCTGGTGAGTGCCATACATGCCAAGAATCATGGTGTCAGCCGTACGATCGCATTGGTTCGAAAAGCTGCGTATGTCAATATGGCCCGTGAGATGGGTGTGGATGTCACTGTCAGTGTTACCGATACGATGGTGGACAGTATTCTACGCATCTTGAGGAAGGGAAATGTCCGAAGTGTTCATACCATTACCGGCAGTGATTTTGAAATCATTGATTTCCTTCTTGATACTGATTCCCCGTTGGTGGGAAAAGCCATTAAAGACTTGAAATTACCTAAAGACAGTTTGATTCTCATGATAAACAGGGGGGATGAGTATCTGCTTCCCGATGGAAAACTCCAGTTGGCTGAAAATGACCGTTTGATGGTTATAACACCTCGTGAAGCGGTAAAAAAACTAGAGGAAGCGGTCACCGGATCATGATCCGCTTCACACCGGTTCTGCATATTGTCAGTCTTCTTCTGATTCTAATCTCATTTTTCATGCTCCTGCCCCTGGGTATTGCCCTGTATGGCGGTGATTTAGTATCGGCTGAGGCTTTCGGTGTAACAATTCTTATTACCACCATACTCTGTACGGTACTCTGGATGTTCTCAAGGCCGAAAAACGGAACAGCTCATCATCTGCGGACCCGGGAAGGTTTTCTGATGGTTACCTCAAGCTGGATTGCCGCTTCCGTGGTAGGGGCCGTTCCTTTTGTGCTTTCCGGAGCTATTCCTTCGTTTACCGATGCATTTTTTGAATCCATGAGCGGGTTTACCACAACAGGGGCTTCCATACTGACTGCTATTGAACCGCTGCCGCGTTCGATACTGTTCTGGCGTTCACTGACTCACTGGCTCGGGGGTATGGGCATTGTTGTATTAACAGTTGCCATTCTTCCGTTTCTGGGGGCGGGCGGTGTGCAGCTGGTAAGAGCGGAATCACCCGGACCGACACTGGATAAAATTGCTCCCAAAATTACTCAAACAGCAAAAATTCTATGGTATCTGTACCTGGGTTTGACTGTTCTGGAAACCATACTCCTCATGCTCGGTGGTATGGATCTCTTTGATGCCCTTACCCATACATTCGGAACACTGGCTACCGGTGGTTTCTCCCCGAAAAATGCCAGTGTCGGAGCATATAATTCAGGTTTTATCGATTGGGTAATCACAATCTTCATGATTATGGCAGGATTGAACTTCGGTCTTTATCACAAACTTCTCAACGGTGAGATCAAGGATATTTTCAGGAATACGGAACTCAAGGTTTATCTGGCAATCATCGCGGTTTCAGTCATAATTATCACTATCTCCATACTGAATATGTACGATGGTTTTGGAGAGTCCTTGCGGTTTGCAAGTTTCCAGACCGTATCAATTATTACCACTACCGGCTATGCCACAGCAGATTTTGATCTCTGGCCCATGGCGGCCAAAGGTGTTCTGTTTTTTCTGATGTTTATCGGGGGTTGTTCCGGATCCACCGGCGGCGGCCCCAAAGTTATACGTATTGTTGCCCTTTTCAAGTTGGCTCTCAATGAAATGCGTTACATGTCCAGACCCCGGGGGATCTTCCGGGTGAGAATAAACGGTGAGCCTGTGAAAAAAGACTTCCTGTATTCGGTGAGCGGCTTTGTTCTTTTATATATCCTGTGTCTGATGACAGTAACGATTATTGTCAGTATTTTCGGGACTGATCTTGTCACCGGTTTCACAACTGCCCTGGTTACGGTAGGTAATATCGGACCGGGTTTTGGAAAAATAGGACCTACGATGAATTATGCTTTTTACAATCCCTTTGTTAAATGGGTACTCAGTGCTGCGATGCTGGCAGGCCGGTTGGAAGTTTATACAGTTCTTATTCTTTTGACTCCCTCATTCTGGTCCCGAAGATAAATGGAAAACTTGTATGATAAGTTGATTGAGGCTTCACAGTTCATCCGTTCCCGGGTATCTGTGAATCCTGAAATCGCGGTAATTCTGGGATCGGGGCTGGGCAGCCTTACTGAAAAGCTTGAGAATCCTGAGGTACTGAATTATCAGGACATCCCTCATTTTCCGGTATCCACCGTTGCCGGGCATGCCGGGCGTCTTGTTTTCGGAACATTACACGGAAAAGCTGTAATGATGATGGAAGGCCGTCCCCATTATTACGAGGGTTATTCCATGAGACAGATCGGTTTTCCCGTTTTTCTTATGAAGTTTCTCGGAATAAAATATCTTGTGATTACAAATGCCTGCGGCGGTATCAATATCGAGTTCTCTCCGGGCACACTGATGATACTGACAGATTTTATTAATCTGATATCGGATAATCCCCTGATCGGTATCAACGACGGGAGAATCGGGCTGCGTTTTCCGGATATGAGTGAGCCATACAGCTTGAAGATGATTGATCTTGCTGAAAAAACCGCCGAGAGCATCGGAATCTCATATGCCAGGGGCATCTATGCGGGCTTTCAGGGGCCCTATTATGAAACTGCTGCAGAGATCAGATCTATTGCGGCCATAGGTGCCGATGCTGTGGGTATGTCCACCGTGCCCGAAACTATCGCCGCGAACTATGCGGGTTTGCAATGTCTTGCTATAGCCTGTATTACCAATATGGCAACGGGAATACAGACGGTGAAGCATTCTCACAAACGGGTTCTTGAAACGGCGGAGAAAGCTTCGGTTGATCTGTCACGATGGATAACATCCTTGATTTCGGCGATTCCGGTTCAATAATGTTTAAACCGGAACTGCTTGCGCCGGCTGGTGATAAGGTCTCACTGAGAGCAGCACTGGATGCCGGAGCTGATGCTGTTTATTTTGGGGCCGGTACATTCAATATGCGGCAGCGTGCCAAAAATTTCAGTCTGAAGGATATCGGTCAGCTTGTGTCTCTCTGCCGTGAGTACGGCGCCCGGGCCTATCTGGCCATTAACATCATCGTTTACGAAACCGAATTCGACCTGTTGGACAGCACTCTTGATAATGCTGTAGAAGCCGGTGTAGATGCCGTAATCTGCTGGGATCAATCCGTTATCAGAGCCGCAACCCGGCGTGGGCTTGAGGTTCATCTCTCCACTCAGGCCTCGGTGAGTAATTCAAGAGCTATCATGCAATATTACAGCAAGTTCGGTATACGCCGTTTTGTTCTTGCCAGGGAATGCAGCCTTGAACATTTGAAGAAAATCCGGGCAAATCTTTATGAAACACTTGGAAATGAGGCTGAATCCATTGAGCTGGAGGTTTTTATTCACGGAGCCATGTGTGTCTCGGTAAGCGGCCGCTGTTTCATGTCTGAGTCTGTTACAGGTGAATCCGGTAATCGTGGTGCCTGCCTTCAGCCCTGTCGTCGAAAATACCGTATAATTGATGTCGAAGGGGAGTATGAGTATGAGCTGGGTCAGGACTATGTTATGAGTCCCAGGGACCTCTGTACCATGCCTTTTATTGACAAAATACTTGAATCCCCTGTGGCTTCTTTGAAGATTGAAGGAAGAATGAGAAGCCCTGAGTATGTTTCAACAGTTGTTGGCGCGTACCGCAAAGCCATAGATTTTTATTATGAAAACTCCCGGGGAAATGAGTTCGAGTTACTCAAATCAAAACTTACTGAAGAACTTCGGACAGTCTTCAACAGGGATTTTTCTGCCGGTTACTACATGGGCCGGCCTGTGGGGGATTGGACGAAGACAGCAAACAGCCAGGCGGTGATGCGCAAGGAAACAGTGGGGATTGTGGTGAATTACTACCGCAAAATCGGAGTGGCGGAGATTAAGGTTCAGGGTGCTTCTTTCGGCATTGGTGATGAATTGCTCATTCAGGGTCCTACAACCGGGAACATGCAGGTGAATGTCGAATCGATTCAGGTGGATCATAATGGTGTGAAATCCGCAAACAAAGGAGAGCATGTTGCGATTCCCGTGCCCCGGAGGGTACGTTTGAACGATGCGGTTTTCCGGCGGTTTGAAGCAGGCCCGGGAAATTAGAACCGTTCATCTGTTATACTTGTACCTGATATGCAGAATGTAGAAACGATACAGCCCCTAACTCCGAAGATAGAAGAGAGAATCCGGATCAATCCCCTGCTCAACATCGACACCTTTATCATCCCCTCTCCCTACATCAGTGATCCTTCGGCGCAGAAGGATGCGGAGCACAGCTATATCTGGATTGAGGAAGGGGAAATCCTGGGTTATTTACTTACCTATGTTTCAACTGATGGAATGGAATTCCTTATTTACAAACTGGTAACCAGCCCCTACGGCCGGGGCCGGGGAATCGGCACCGCCTTCATCGAATATCTGGCTGAGCATATACCCGAAAAGGCTCAAATTTACCTATACGTCTGGGAAAAACAACATGATACGGTGGAGTTCTTTCGCAACAAGGGCTTTATCCCTGATAACAGCATCGTATACCGGAATATGGTGTACCACCGGCTCAATGCAGTACGTGAAGACGTGCTTGAGAAGGTTGGAGGGGAAGAACGGCAAACTCCCGCGGCGGATGAAATCGGTAAAACCCGTCATGACGCCCGTAAGACTCTGCACTCTTTGAATGCCATGGTGAACGCCCTTGCTCCTGAGAATGCCGGACGAATTATTGAGGATATCAATCGGGAAACTACAACCTTAGTGAACATGCTGAACATGTACAGGGATTCCATGTCCATGGCTCACGAAGTGAATCTTCAGGATCTTATCCTGGAGCGGCTGGTTCCATATGTTGAAGCCAGTCGGGAGAAAGTTGAGCTGATAATAAATCTTTCGGCAACCAAACCCATGGTGCTCGGTCATTGGCTCAACATCAGCCGTGCTCTGGTGAACCTGGCTTCCAATGCCATTGATGCAATGTCACACTGCGATCGACCGGGACGTCTATCCATATCTCTCAGAGACAGGGAGGAACAGTATGTTACCCTGCATATTGCTGATAATGGCTCGGGAATCCAACCTGAACTGTTAATCAGGGACAAAGAGGGGAAACCGGACTTTATCGGACAATCCACCAAGCTCAAAGGGAAGGGAGAGGGTTTCGGAACCGCTCAG
>JAUUYD010000026.1 GCA_030590585.1 Spirochaeta sp. | reverse complement strand
CGGAGGAAACTGCTTCAGGGCTACTTTAATTCAGGAATAACCGGTGTCCATGAAGAAGGATTACCGTAATCCAGATTCGGAGGAAGATCTGAGGGTCTGAGCGGCTGCCAGACCTGGTTCCGGCCAAAGGGCCCGATCTTTCCACGGACAATCAGGTTCTCTCCATCCCGCCACATTTCACTGGAATAGATTTTTCCTTCTTTTGGATCACAGATTTTCCCCCTTTTCCATTTATTTCCCCGATCCTCCATACCCCAGATGATATCCATCCCCGCAAATTCGGGCTCTCCAATCCACAGTTCGGCCTTCTTTCCGGGTTGGTTTATAAAGTCCTTCATTATTCCTTCATCAAATGTAACCAATATACGGCCGTAGATTTTCCCCTGATATTGGTAAATGTAGGCAAAAATGGTTGAGTCTCCGGTATTCTCATCGACTCCACGCCATAATCCGATAACATCATCTGCTGCCATAAGCCCTGCAGCAACAAATATAAAAAGTGCAAAAATGATAAATCCCTTTTTCATGAGAAACTCCTGATCGGGATATTGAACGTCAGTATATTCGAAGTCTCTGAACTCTGTCACAATTTTTCATCTCGATACGATCAGATACTGGCAGTACAGCCCTCAGGCGAATTATGCTGACTTTATGAGATTTATTGGAAAAACCGCAATGGTTACCGGCGGCGCCAGAAGAATAGGTAAAGCAATTGCACTGGCACTGGCAGCCGAGGGTGCGGATATTATTCTGCACTACCACCGTTCACGAACTGAAGCTGAAGAGGTTTCTGCTCAGATACAGGAAATGGAACGCCAGTGCCGGATCAGCTCCCATAACCTATCTGATTCAGAGAATACCGGATCATGGTTCAGAGAATTGATTGGCGAAGTTGGATATCCGGATTTCCTGGTGAATTCAGCTTCCAAATTCTCCGGAAATACCTATTCGACGATGAGCAGATTGGATCTTCATCACTCCATGAGCATTCATGTTCATTCTCCGCTTATAATGATGATGATGATGCATGAATCCGGCAGAGATGGAAGTATTGTAAATATTCTGGATACACGGGTAGTCGATAGAGACCCTGTTCACGCCTCTTATCATCTGGGTAAGCTGGGTTTGCACACACTGACACGCGATTTGGCTGTGGAAATGGCACCCGGTTTAAGAATCAATGCTGTTGCTCCTGGAATTATTCTGCCTCCGGAAGGAAAGGACGAATCATGGATTGAACGCCTCAAATCAACGAACCCATTGATGGAGCGTGGAACTGTAAAAGATGTCTGTGATGCCGTTTTATACCTGCTGGGGGCCCGATTTGTTACTGGAGTGATTCTATATGTTGACGGCGGAAGGCATCTGAAAGGAAATAGCTATGAATTATGACAAATTCGATAAGATCCACATTAGAGATCTTTTAATCCGGACGGTTATTGGGATCCATCCTGAAGAGAGAAATATCAAACAGGATACCCTGCTGAATATAACCCTGTTCACTGACCAGAGGGCTGCGGCCGCGGCTGATGATTTTAGCCTGACTGTGGACTATCAGAAGATAAAGAAAACTGTAATCAAACTTGTGGAAGCATCCTCTTTCGGCCTTATTGAAGCCCTGGCAGCGGCTGTCGCCGAGCTCCTGCTGAAGGTTGATGGTGTATCGGCATGCAGGGTTATCGTCGATAAGCCCGGAGCTTTGAGATTTTCAAGAAGTGTTGCCGTGGAAATATTCAGGGAATCCGAAAATTAGAATGATTTTTTTTCCCGAGCATCCCGCATGCCGCGGCGATGCTCTTACCCCGGCTTCTTCTGGTTCGACATTCGATGCCGGAAGATCTGAGTATGCTGTGAAACCGATCAACCGAAGAAGGATCGGGTGCCGGCCAGGGGGATGAGTCTACAGGGTGATATGGTATCAGGTTCACCTTTGCCCTCAGACCACTCATCCATAGAACCAGTTCCTCGGCATGTTTTTCATCATCATTAACACCGGGAATCAACACATACTCAAAATACAAAGCATCTTTAATACCGAATTGAGGAGAGTCCAGAAGAGCGGTTTTCAACTCTGCCATTGGCCAGACGCGATTAATCGGCATCAAAATGTTTCGGATTTCATCATTCGGCGCGTTGAGGCTGACCGCCAGGTGTATTTTTCGGTACGCTCTTTCAGGATATCGGTGTTCCAGTTCCGTCATCCGCCGTATCCCGTCAACATGCCCTGCTGTCGAGATGGAGATTCTCCGTTTGGGGATAGAGGCTCCTCTCTGATCCGAGAAGATATCAACAGCTCGAATTACAGCATCGAAATTATCAAAAGGCTCTCCCATTCCCATAAAAACAATATTCCGAGGGCTTCTTCCTATATTGAATCTTACCACAGCCCATTGAGCGATAATCTCCTCTGTTTTCAGATTCCTTTGAAGTCCCATTCCGGCAGTCTCACAAAATGCGCAAGCCCTGCCGCAGCCCAACTGGCTGGAAATACAAAGCGTATCCCACTCAGCCATAGGTATAAGAACGGTTTCACTGAGAGCCTCATCATCCATGGACAAGGTAAACTTAATGGTACCTTCATCATCCAGAATTTGAGTTATTTCAGGAAGGCGTATATTGAAGTCCAGCTCCACCCTTTGTGCGAGAGTTCCGGCCAGGCGATATTCTTCAGTTTCTGAGATTAAAGCATTTCCCTTTGTGTACAGTTGACGAAAAAGAGCCTGGGCATGATAGGCGCCTTTACCATATTCAGAAGAGAAACAGCATGTCAGTTCCTCAAGGCTGTAACCATACCCATCTATTGAAACAATACTCATTGTCGAACTCCGTCAGTTCATGAAACCTACCCTTCCAAATAGCTTGACGCAAGAGATTCTCCACCTTAGTGTTGGGATTTATGACGTCATCAACTGTTTATTCACTATTATCAAGCACCGGCGATGGCCGGAATGTAAAATCTCAGGGTTGGATCCGTACAAAACGGGACAGCAAAAATATCATTTTTTTCGAGATCAACGACGGCTCATGTTTCTCAAGCCTGCAGATTGTTGCAGATAAGGAAAACGGAATTGTTGATGAGAATCTGAATCACAGACTGCTCACCGGCGCCAGCGTTTCGGTAAGCGGAAAACTTGTCAAATCTCAAGGAAAGGGTCAGGGAGTGGAACTCCTGGCTGAAGAGGTAATCCTGATAGGTGAATCAAAGGCTGATTATCCCCTCCAAAAGAAAAGGCATTCTTTTGAGTATCTGAGAGAGATTGCCCATTTACGCCCCAGAACCAACACCTTCGGAGCTGTTACCCGGGTCCGCAATGCCCTGTCATCCGCAATACATGATTTCTTCCAGAAAAGAGGCTTTCTCTGGATCCATACACCTATCATCACTGCCAGTGATGCTGAAGGTGCGGGGAATATGTTCCAGGTAACCACCATGGATATCGATGCTCCTCCCCGATTGAAAGGGGGAAATGTTGATTACCAGCAGGATTTCTTTGGCCGGAAATCACATCTTACAGTGAGTGGGCAGCTTCAAGTGGAGAACTATGCCTGTTCGATGAGCAATGTTTATACATTCGGACCCACCTTTCGCGCAGAAAATTCAAACACAACTCGTCACCTGTCTGAATTCTGGATGATTGAGCCGGAAATGGCATTCTGTAATCTCGATGGCAATCGGCAGATGGCCGAAGACTTCATCAAGTACCTGCTTTCATACGTTCTTGAAAAGTGCCCCGAAGACATGGAGTTCTTTAATAAATGGGTAGAAAAAGGAAACATTGAAAACCTTCAGAAGGTAATTGAATCCCCATTCACACATCTCAGTTACACCGAGGCGGTTAAAATCCTTGAGAAAGCAGAAGTGGACTGGGAGTACAAACCTGCATGGGGTATCGATCTACAGTCCGAGCATGAAAGATACCTCACCGAAAAAGTAATCGGAGGTCCGGTGACCGTAACCGACTATCCCAGGAATATCAAAGCATTCTATATGAAACAGAACAATGACGGAAAAACGGTGCGGGCCATGGATGTTCTTGTACCCCGCCTTGGAGAAATAATCGGCGGCAGTCAGAGAGAGGACGATTTCAGTAAACTTAAAAAACGCATGGAAGAGATGGAAATGGATACTGATGAATATGACTGGTATCTGGATCTTCGGCGGTACGGAACTGTGCCCCACAGTGGTTTCGGATTGGGATTCGAGCGAATTGTTCAATATATAACAGGAATGCAGAATATCCGGGATGTTATTCCCTTTCCCAGAGCTCCAAAAAACATTTCGTTTTAACAAAGGGGACACTACTGAGGAATCCCGGAATTTAATATAATAAGATTATGAGTGATGATAATTTAATGATTTTTCCCGGGACTGCGAGCCGTGAACTCACAGCGTCCATATGCAGATGGCTTGACGTTCCGGTACGTAAAAATGATTGCCGTACTTTTTCCGACGGTAATACATTTGTACAAGTAGGTGAAAATGTACGCGGCCGCGAGGTATTTGTTGTTCAATCGACAATTCACAGAACCAATGACCGTTTTATGGAATTATTATTCTGGATTGATGCATTTAAGAGAGCAAGTGCTGCCTCTGTAACAGCGGTTATTCCGTATTTCAGCTATGGGAAGGGTGATAAGAAGGACGAACCACGTGTGTCTATCAGGGCCCGGGTCTGTGCTGATGCCCTGGAAGCCGTAGGCTGCGACAGAGTTGTGACAATGGATTTGCATTCCCCGCAGATTCAGGGATTCTTTAATATACCGGTTGATAATCTTTTCGGATTGCACACCCTGGGTGATCAGGTTAAAAAAGATGGTGCTGAAAATCTGGTTGTTGTTGCCGCGGATACCGGCTTTGCAGAAGAAGCACGGAAGTTTGCCCGCTATCTGGACACCCCGGTGGCCATCGGTGTGAAGCATCGGCCGCATCATGATGAACATGCCGAAGTCATTGATATTATTGGTGATGTAAAGGGAAAAACAGCCCTGATTGTCGACGATTTTGTTATATCCGGGAGTACTCTCGTTGAAGACGCCAAAGACCTGAAATCCAAAGGTGCCGCTCATGTTATGGCAGCGGTAACCCATGGTGTTTTTTCCCCCGGGGCCATGAATCGACTGGCGGGTTCAGAGATTGAAGCCCTTTATGTTACCGACAGTGTAGAGAATCGCCCCGAACCGCTGATAGACCTGATTAGAGTTGTTCCGGTTGCTTCCTGTTTTGGAGAAGCCATCAGACGGATTTCAAGGAATGAATCCATCAGTGCTATGTTCCCGGAATGAATGGTATCATACCCTGGGGCAGAGCCCTGGACCCCGAGTCGACTTTGGCGACTCCTTTCCGCGGCAGAGCCGCGGGGTATTACACCATGCTTTCCCTGCGCTCATTCGGATCAAGGGTCGTACCGGAGGCGAAAGCCGAGGAACGATCCCGTCAGAATGAACTTGTTCACTGCTCGCAAGTTCGCTTTGCGAACCCGCTGTATTCCGCTCATTTCGCTTGGGAATAACTGGACTCAAATCTCAATTCAGGAGAAAACAATGAAACCAACATTAGTCATCATGGCTGCCGGTATGGGCAGTCGTTACGGCGGCATCAAACAGATTGATCCCATGGGCCCCAATGGCGAAATTATTCTTGATTACTCGGTGAGGGATGCCGCGAAGGCCGGGTTCGGTAAAGTGGTTTTTATCATCAGAAAGAATATCGAAAAAACATTCAGGGAAACCATCGGTAACCGTTTCAAGGGTTTTATTGATGTAGACTACGCTTTTCAGGAGCTGCACGACCTACCGGAAGCCTACACGGTACCCGAGGGACGTGAAAAACCCTGGGGAACCGGCCATGCTGTTCTGGCATGTAGAAATCTGGTAAAAGAGCCCTTTGTTGTTATCAACGCAGACGATTTCTACGGAGCTGAAGCGTTCTGTGAGGGAGTAAAGGGGCTTGAAGCGTTGAGCCTGGAGTCTCTTGAAGGGTTTCTGGTAGGATACAAACTTGCCAATACCTTAAGCCCTCATGGATATGTCACCAGGGGTGTATGCAATATAAGCGATGATATTCTCAGCGCTGTCACTGAAAGATTCAAAATCGGTAGAAACGATATGGGAGTTGTTGAATATCAGGATGACGGAAAGAACTGCTCCATGACAGGAGAAGAAATTGCATCCATGAATTTCTGGGGATTCTCACCTGCGTTATTTCCAATACTGGAAAAGAGATTTGCCGAGTTTCTTAAAGAATCGGGGACGGGTATGAAAACTGAGTATCTCATCCCTACAGAAATTGACGCTCTTATTTCAATGGGAATGATGACTGTAAAAGTACTTAAAACCGATGCGGTATGGTTCGGGGTGACATTCCCTGAAGATAAACCGGCGGTAAAGGCCACACTGGAATCCCTGATCAAAGAAGGGATTTATCCTTCTCCACTCTGGTAATCGGCACTGACATCCGCAGAACCCGTCGTCAGTGCTTTGAATGAGAAGAGCTATTCAATTACCTCGACACCATGCCAGAACGCCATGTAGTTCTTGATACCGAGTCTTTCAGCGGCTTCCCTGGGTTCAGGATAGTACCATACGGCATCCTCATTCACTTCACCGTTTAAAGATATATTCCTGTAATGTGCCAATCCTTTCCAGGGACAGACAGTGTGAGTTTCAGAATCCTTGAGATAATCAGACTTTACGCTTTCCGGTGGAAAATAATGATTGCTCTCAACGATTATGGTATTACTGCTTTCCGCAATTACCGTTCCATTCCATATGGCTTTCATAAACAGCTCCTTACATAACTGCATTATATATTTGCAATTTAGTAATGTTTAAAGGAGAAGTCAACAACAACCTGTTAAGCAGGCAGTTTACGGAGAAACCCTTTTCCTGTCCCTGGGAAACAACGTGGCTTCCTTGATGTTTGCCAGGCCCAGAATTTTCTGTGTGATACGTTCCAAACCGATGGCGAATCCCCCATGAGGTGGGCATCCGTATTTGAAAATATCTACATACGCACCGAGCTCTTCTTCCGTCATTCCGAAATTGGCGAGTGCCTGGGTGAACATGGAGTACTCGTTGATGCGCCTGCCGCCGGTCGTAATTTCAAGGCCCCGGAAGAGAAGGTCAAAACTCATGGTTTTCTGTCCAAGCGGATAAGTGTAGAAAGGGCGCTTACGCCTGGGAAATTCATTAATAAACACCATTGCTATGCCATGCTCGCGTTCGGCCCAGTCACAAAGTACACGTTCAGCTTCAGGATTAATATCCAGGGCACGTTTTCCCGTCACAGATTTGAATATGGCTTTTGCTTCATCATGGGGAATTATTGGTATCTTTGCGCATGAATCGGGATTGGGAACGGTTGCATTCCAGTCTTTCAGTTCCGAGGCATTTTCCCGGCCTACTGTCTCGAATAAATAAGCCATAAATTGACGTTCTATTTCCATAAGCGGCTTCTCGGATTCGATGAAAGCCATTTCTATGTCCAGAGAAACGTACTCGTTAATATGTCTGGGTGTTTCATGCTTTTCAGCACGGTATGCATGTCCGATCTCAAAAACCCGCTCCAGACCGCTGGCAATCATGGTTTGTTTGTAGAGTTGAGGGGACTGAGCAAGATAAGCGGTCTTGCCGAAATAATCCATGGAAAAAAGATTGGTACCGCCTTCTGAACCTCCGCCGATTATTTTACTGGTTTTAATTTGTGTAAAATCTTCTCCGTGAAAGAAATCCGCAAATGCTTTAATACATGTAGCCTGAAGGCGGAAAATGGAAAGAATCTTTGGGTTCCGGAGGCTGATCATCCTGTTGTCGAGTATGGCTTCCAGGCTCAAAGATTCAGGATCCTGATTCACCGAGATGGGTAGATCCGATGCGGCCTCAGCCATTACTTCAAAACTTTCCAGGGCTATTTCACGCCCTCCCGGAGCTTTCTCATTTTCATTGACAATTCCCCTGACTCGAATAACTGACTCAACAGACAAGGTGAAGTCACTATCCGTTACCAGCTGAATTAAACCGGATCTGTCACGAAGAATGATGAAAACGACACCGCCGAGATTACGGACACGGTGGACCCACCCGGCCACTTCCACGGTTTCTCCGATTTTATTCAAGGCATCAAGAGCAAGTGTTCTGTCCATATTGTCAGGGTTCCTTCAGTTATATGAGGTTCTTTCAAAAATCAGAGCATACTATCACAGTCTGTACATTTGAGAACAGCCGGCGGCATATGTACCGGGATATCCGAAGGACTTAGGTATTCTTTGCCTTTAGCTGAGTTTTTCATCCAGAATGACTTTTGTGAGCTCAGGGGCTGCCTTCCCATCGGATAAGTGCATCACCTGCCCCATTAAGAATCCCAGTTGTTTCACATCTCCACCCCTGATTGCTGTTACAACTTCAGGATTTGCGAGAAGAACTTTTTCAACAATGATTCCCAGTTCAGCAGGATCACTGATCTGTGACCATCCATTCCTCTCCACTATAGTTTCAGGGTCTTCATCGTCGGAAAAAATACAATCCAGCACCTTTTTTGCAATTTTACCGCTGATTAATCCCTCTTCAATAAGATTGAGCAGGCTTGAGAATCGTTTTGCGTTCAGAGGACTACTGGAATGAGAAAGATTATCCCTGTTCATAAGCTTTCTGATATCGGATGAAAGCCATACCGCCACATCCCGGGGTGAAGCGCCGGATTTAACAGTATCTTCGAACAGTTTCGCGGTTGCCGCATCATCATGAATAAATTCTGCCTGCTCCGGATTGAGTTTGTATTCAAATTGCAGACGCCGTTTCATATCCAGAGGAAGTTCAACCATCCCGGCATCAACACCGGCAAGGAATGTCTCATCGGGAATGAAGGGAGGCATATCAGGTTCCGGAAAATACCGATAATCATCAGAGGCCTCTTTCCGGCGCATGACTTCTGTAATATCCCGGTTCTCGTTCCATAATCTGGTTTCCTGTACCAATGAACCGCCGGCATCAAGAACCTCAGCCTGCCTGATGACTTCATGATTCAAGGCAAGGCGAACGAAACGTGGGGAATTCATATTTTTGAGCTCCACCTTGGTACCAAGTCCCTTGCCCGGATGGTTCAGTGAAATATTGGCGTCACATTTCATCGAACCTTCATCCATATTCCCGTCACTCACACCGAGATAACGAACAAGACGCTGAAAATCTCTCAGAAAATCCTCTGTTTCCTCACCGGAACGAAGATCCGGCTCTGTAACTATTTCCAACAGCGGATATCCAGCCCGGTTGTAATCAAGGAGGGTAACATCACCGGCATGAATCATCTTGCCGGCATCTTCTTCCAGATGAACGTCGTGAATCCTTATATTTCGAACTCCCGCTTCACCGAAATCGGCTTCAACCAGTCCTTCAATACCCACAGGCTCTTCAAATTGAGAAATTTGATAATTTTTCGGCATATCCGGATAAAAATAGTTTTTTCTGGCAAAACTCGTACGCTTTGCTATTCGGCACTTCAAAGATCTGGCAACAAGATATCCCAACTCCAGGGCCCGCTTATTCACCAGAGGCAGAGTACCCGGATATCCCAGACAGACTGGACAAACGTTGGTGTTCGGTTCATCACCGTAATGGGCCTTGCAGGAACAGAACATTTTGGATTGTGTTTTCAGATGAATATGGATTTCAAGACCAATAAAAACGTC
Source organism: Spirochaeta sp. (assembly GCA_030590585.1). Next base: position 2,248 of record JAUUYD010000026.1, on the reverse strand, counting down.
ATACTTCTCGTGGGCTCTCATGTAAGGCTCCCGATTTCAAGCGCATCAGGCGCCATTTGCAATGGAAAAAAGCTGCTCAGATCCCGAGCTGCCCTGAACAATCTATTTTCAGCAAACGCAGGGGCCATGAACTGAACACCTGTGGGCAGGCCGCCGTCAACAGCTACAGGTATTGAAAGAGCAGGCTGACCCGAAAGATTAGCCAGACAGGTGAAAACATCAGCCAATCTCTGTTTATAATCATCCATACCCGCATCCCCTTTCAAAAAGGCCTGGGTTGGAAATACCGGCATAAGAAGTAAGTCGGCAGAGGAGAAAACTTCTGACAGCTCATTCCGGATCAATGTTCTGATTTTCTGTGCTTTACCATAATACTGATCCTGAAAACCGGATCGAAGTACATATGTTCCCAGAAGTATCCTCAGTTTTACCTCATTACCGAATCCTTCATGCCGGGCCTTTTTCATCAACTGGGTTGGATTTTCAGCATAGTCCGGTGCGTTCCCATACCGTATTCCATTATACCTGGCAAGATTAGCGCTGGCCTCGGCGGTTGCAATGGTATAATAAGCTGGTACAACAAGTTCCAGGGAAGGTAGGCTTACTCTGCTAATTGAATATCCGGCTTCTTTAAGAGCCTCCTCGGTTTGCTTATAGGCCCTGGCTACCGGGGTATCCAGCATATCTGTATCAACTTCCAATATTACAACACGGCGCAAATCACCCTTTGGATCATTATTATCCGAAGCATCGCCGCTCAATGAGCTCTGATCATGCTCATCCCGACCGGACATAATACCGAAGGCTGTTTCCATCAGGTCTATATCCCTGGTAAAGGCTCCAATGACTTCCAGGGATGAGGCATAGGCTGTTAAACCAAATCGGGACACAGACCCATAACTTGGTTTCAAACCATAGATGCCGCAAAAATTGGCGGGTTGTCTTACCGATCCACCGGTATCACTGCCCAGCGCAAGAGGAACAAGCCCCGCGGCAACTGCTGCTGCACTGCCGCCGCTGGATCCTCCGGGTACCCTATCCATATTCCAGGGATTGACCGTAACACCCAGTGCCGAATTTTCATTTGAGGAACCCATCCCGAACTCATCCAGATTTGTTTTTCCAACTACAATGGCTCCGGCATCTTCAAGACGACTGACTGCGGTGGCGGTATAGGGAGCTTCAAAATTCTCAAGGATGCGGGATCCGCAAGTTAAAGGGCGCCCCTTTACGGCAATGTTATCCTTGACAGCGAACGGAATACCGGAAAGTGGTCCCATTTTTCCAGAATCCGCATTCCGGTCCTCCGGATTGAAACTGAGAAAACTGCCAATACTGGCGTCAATTTCGGCAACACGCCGGGAATAACTTTTTTTCAGGTCAGGGTTATTCATTACACCGGACCATTCAGGTAATATCTGGGGCATGAAAACCTCGCTACAGAACGTTCGGGATCAGGAAAAAATCATCTTCCTGCTCAGGGGATGCATTAATCAGACTTTCGACGTTATCAAAAGAATCAATACAATCATTTCTAACACTGTTTTTCCGTGAAAAAGCGTGAGTGGTTGGTTCCAGATTATCAACATCTGCCCGGGACATGGTTAGAAATAATTCCCGCATGCGTTCCGCTTCCTGTGCTAACTTTAGAGCTTCGTCTTTATCAAGTTCCAATCGTGCGAGTTCGGCCGTTAAAGACCATTCATCTTGTGTTTGAGCCATGGAGATTTATACCTGCCGCCGGAGGCGATTGTCAATAACGGCAATGAACTGCCGATAAATCATTAATCAGGATAGTCATGATGGATTTGAATTACAGATTCAAGATTATCAATAAATATATCTACAAGTTCTGGATCGAAGGACCTTCCTTTTTCCTCTCCAAGGTAGTCCGCTGCTTTGTTGATGGTCCAGGGATCTCGATGCAGCTTCCCATGTGTGATGGAGTCAAAAACATCACAAATTGATACTATACGGGAATTTAAATGAATATCTCCGCCTTTGATTTCAGAAGGGTATCCAGACTCGTCAAAACGTTCGTGATGTTCCAGGCATATCATTGAAGCAATTCTGAACAGTGGGCGTGAAGAAGTTTTTAATAGTCTGAATCCGATTTCAGTATGGGTTTTTACTGTTGTGAATTCTTCTTCTGTCAGCACACCGGGTTTGAGAAGAATCTCATCCGGTATACCGATTTTGCCGATATCATGCATTGTTGAAGCCAATTTCAAGTCATGAATGGAATCCT
>JAUUYD010000143.1 GCA_030590585.1 Spirochaeta sp. | reverse complement strand
TTGAAGTCAGTTTTTAACTCACTAACAGGAATAAAGAATCAGGAGGCAATATGAATATTGGGAAGACTATCAGGATGAATTCGATATTTCGTAAAGATACCGGGAAATCGGTTATCGTTGCGATTGATCATGGCGGGATTGCAGGTCCGATGAAGGGAATAAATGAACCTGGAAAACTAATCGAGGATTGTGTTCTCGGTGGAGCAGATGGAGTTTTGACTACCCGGGGATTTGTGAGAGCGGCAGAAGGGGCTTTTGACCGCAGTCTTGGATTAATATTGAGGATGACCGGCGGTTTTACCGTTCTTGGCGGCGGATTTGAAGAAGAAATGATTACATCTCCGGAAACTGCTCTGCGATATGGATCAGCAGGTGCTGCAGTAACGGTAAAATTCGGCCATCCACGGGAAGGTTTTTTTACCCGGCAGGCGTCCATTGCGGCTGACAGCTGCGAAGAATGGGGGTTGCCTTTAATGATTGAGGCTATGGCTAAAGGAAAGGATTTAAAATCTACCGATCCTGCCGGTGTTAAGATTGCCTCACGGGCGGCCGCAGAGATCGGCGCAGATATCGTAAAGACCTATTATACAGGAGATCCGGACTCCTTCGCTCAGGTTATAGAGGGGTGCATGGTCCCGGTTGTTATTCTGGGAGGTGCAAAGACAGACAATATTGAAGATGTTTTTAACGATGTTTACTATTCAATACAAGCCGGCGGTTCCGGTATAGCATTGGGGCGGAATATCTGGGAGCACGAGAATACAAGGGCCATGATAGAAGCGATGTCAGGTATAATTCATGAAGGCTGGACCACTAAACAGGCGATGGCTCATATCTAGCCTGATATGTAGAGGATAAAATATGCCCTGGATTGCCTTTCTCGCCAACGGTTTATGGCTTATGGTAATTGGACTTCTCGGCCCTGCAATTCCGTCAATTATTGTTGAGTTTGATTTGGATTATTCCAGTGCCGGACTAATCTTTACACTTCTCTCAGCAGGGTCGTTGCTGGGCACATTTATTGGTGGTGTTGCCTCCGATTACAGCAGAAGAAAGATATTATGGGCCTTTTTTTCGATCATGCTTGCCTCGGGTCTTGTCTTCGTGGGAGTCGTCCGCAGTTATCCCGCCCTACTGGTTGTTATTTTCTTTATGAGCCTTTTTGGAGGACCAATTGGAGCTGTTGGACAGAGTATAATGCTCCAGATGTTTCCTCAAAAGAGAGTATCCTATCTGTCGCTGCAAACAACGTTTGCAGCTGCAGGAAGTTTGACGGCCCCTCTGATTCTCGCGTTAATATTTCTAAGTGGCGGAAGCTGGCGTTTTGCATTCTTTACAGTTGCAGGTTTTGTATTATTTCTCTTTATGTGGATAGTTTTTGTAAAACTGCCTGAACCTGCGGTAAAGCATGAGAATCGAATTTCCTTGAAATCAATTATCGCCGATAAATCGATGATACTCATCGGGATTATGATTTTTTTCAGTGTCGGTATTGATATTGGATTTTCTTACTGGCTTGCCGAATACTTTGTTACTGTTGTTGGATCAGCTGCGGTGTTTTCCAGTTTAGCTGTAAGTGCCTTTCTAAGTGGTGTGATATTAAGCAGGTTATCCCTGTCACATTTTTCAGATTCAGCCCGTATTGGTTTAATAATTGCCGGGCTTATTATTGCGGGTATTTCCCTTCTTCTTTTTTTAAATGTACCTTTTATCTGGCTCAAGCTATTGCTGTGTGTTCTCTATGGCATCGGGATAGGACCAGTGTTTCCTCTTCTTATGGCCAGGGGCACCGGACTCTATCCCGGCAAGTCAGGAGCAGTTACCGGAATCCTCTTTGCAACTATATCACTCGGGGGTATGGTGTTCCCTTTCTTAATTGGTTTGATTGGAAATTATGCCGGTATTGAAGGCGCTTATTATTCACTTTTTGCACTTGGGATACTTATTGCATCAGTAGTGCTGATTTTAAAAAAGCAAGATAAATGAAAAGTATGAAACCCCAGGGCAAGCCCTGGATCCAGAGTTGCCTTTGGCAACTCTATTCCGCCCCAAGGGGCGGGGTTTCATACCTTGCTTTGCCTGCACTCGCTCGGAAATACCCAAGGGTACTTCTCTCGCTCCGTTTGGCAATGAATCTTCTATCCTACAGAACCCTTCTCAGGGACTCTTCTCTTACAACGAGGTTTTTCTCTTCCATACGGTTCAAAAGAGGAATTATATATTTACGTGAAAGACCGGTATGTTTCTTGGCATGAGCAATATCAAATGTGTCACCACTTGTAAGCCCTTCAAGGATCTCCTTGCATATGGAATTATAAACTCTTTCAGAGTAGATAAGGGTATCAGAGAGAGTGACGACCATTCCAGCACGGGCAAGCTGGCGGATTTCAGCCGCAGCACCCTTAACCTGGATTTTTGAAAGATCAAAACCGGCTTTACCGGCTGCATCAATATCTGCCAGAAGTCTTTTGGAAAGCGCAGAAAGCTGAGAATTATTACTATCCGTTTTGAAGAATATTCCACCCCTGCTATAAATATTGTTTCTTTTCAGTAAAACTGTGCATAATACCTTTGTAATATTGTCCGGTCTGGAAATTTTCCCGGGAATCTCACCGGGACTTATTCCTCCGGTAGCTCCCGCCAGTTCAATAATTGAATCAGATAGATTCTTAAACATAGACCCACTTACCAGGTAATTCCCGCAATCAACAGCCCCCAGGTCCTGTTCATATACTTTTGCCTCAGCCGTTCTTTTCAGGAAGTATCCCCGAATTTCAAGTTCAAGTTTAATACGGTAAGCTTCGCAAATCTGAAAATCATGTTCATTTACGATGCGTGCTGTCAGGGCACGCCTTGCAGTGTCTGTTTCCCCCTTCCAGACTATGTGGCCCCTTCCGATAATTCTACTCCCACCTTTAAGGATTGCAACGATAGGTTGGCCCCATATAACAGCAGTCTTTTCATGAAATACCACTCTGGCACAGCTCGAATCTCTGATAAAATGAATCATACCTATGGTATGAGCTGTACCAAGGGCTAATTCTATTTCAGAGTGATTCCTGATTTTATAATATTTCGCCGATATCCTGATAATAATCTCTGTCTCAGTCGAGAATCCTGACTCTTCTGTTGTAAGACAGCAGCCTCGTTTGATCAGTTTATTTCCAGTCCCCACAAGGTTGAGGGCCGTTCGTGAGGCCGGTTGAATCTCCTCCAGATCAGAATCATATGCCTGGATATTTCTTACTCTGAAAATACTGTTTTGCGGAAGAAGCACTAATTTATCATTTTTCCTGATTGCTCCTCCCCTGAGGCTTCCTGTCACTACAAGTCCTGAGCCTTTTACGGTAAATACCCTGTCTATATAGAGAAATGGTTCACTATGAAATGGGTTCCCGGATTCCGGGCTGGGCAGAGTCTTCAGCTCATCCAGAATCAGTTCTCTAAGTTCTTCAATATTGCTGCCGGTAACAGCTGAAACAACAATTGAAGCAGGTCTTTTTCCCGTTTCCTCAAGAACTGCTTCTACGGCATATTCTCTAACCTCATCTATCCTTGTTTTTTCGGCAATATCGCTTTTAGTTACAACGATGAGTATCTTTTGAACACCCATAGCGTGAAGAACTCTAAGGTGATTTTCAGATTGATACATCCAACCGTCATTTGCAGCGACAATCAGTAGCGCAAGATCTATACCCCATGCTCCAGCAGTCATATTACGTATGAATTTTTCATGACCGGGAACGTCAACAACACCAATTTCTATACCGTTACGATCTGGAAAATGTGCAAATCCCAGATCGATTGTCAGGCCTCTTTTTTTTTCTTCAGGAAGCCTGTCTGTATCTGTACCTGTTAATGCTTTTATCAGGAGCGTTTTCCCATGATCTACATGACCGGATGTACCAATTATATACATGTTTAAAGTTCTTTCTCCAGATTGATAAGTACCGATTTCAAATATTTCATTTGATTGACGTCTAGAACAACGGGATTGAGCACGACTTTATCGTTTTTTATACTGCCGATAATTGGCGGATCAAGTTCTCTTAGTTTACGTAATACGGTTTCAAGTTTCATTTTTTTTGAAGTTATCTGAATTGAGTATGAATCGAAGTATTCATCGGGGGTACTGCCGCCTCCGACGCAAATTGAGTCAGGTGAAACCTTGAAGAAATCAGATGATAATCCCCGTTTCAGATTTCGGCACTTCTTCAATACTTCTTCACTACCTCCGGAAAGTATCGATGTTACATGGGTTCGCTCATTGGTATTTCTACTGTTAAGCCGGTTTATCAGAACTGATTCAAGAAGTGAGTAGATAGCTTTCCCTGGTCTGAAGGTTCTTGTAAGGGGATGTTTTTCAAGCATGCTGACAAGATCTTTTCTTCCAACGATTATGCCGGCTTGAGGTCCTCCCATAATCTTATCGGAAGAGAACGTTACAATATCAGCACCTTCCTTGAGATAAGATCCAACCTTTGTTTCTCCCGGAAGATCCTCATCAATTACACCTGACCCCTGATCTACAACTGTAATTACACCTTCCGGTAGTTTTGATGTGAGCTCAGAAAGCTTTGGTTCTTTCACAAAACCTCGCAATGCGAAATTTGATCGATGAACCTTGAGTATTATCGCTGTATTTTCGGTAACAGCATCAAGGTAATCTTCTGCTGTTGTAATATTTGTTGTTCCTACCTCAACTAATCTGGCCCCGGAAAGTTCAAGTATATCAGGAATCCTAAAACCTCCGCCGATCTGGACCTGTTCCCCTCTCGAAACAATCACTTCACGATCCTTTGCCAGTGCTGTTAAAGTAAGGAAGATTGCCGCGGCATTGTTGTTGACAACAAGGCATGCTTCAGCGCCTGTAAACTGTTGAATAAGCTGTGGTAACAGACCATTGCGTTTACCGCGTTTACCGTTTTTAAGAGATAGTTCAAGATTTGAATATCCAGTATTAGTCTCTTTACATTCATCCCAGACCTCAACCGGAAGGGGCGATCTTCCCATATTTGTATGAAGAATTATTCCGGTCGCATTTATTACCGGTCTTATTTTTTGAGCATATAAAGCCTTACACTGATTATCAATAAGTTCAAACAGTGCTTCTGTGTTAAAATCATCCCCTTTGAGAAGTCTCTTTCTGTAGTAATTAACCGAACTGTTAACGGCATTCAGGGTGAGCTGCCTGCTGATCAGGCTGAACCAATAGGAGACAGATGGCTCATCTAAAATCTGCCCTATTTGCGGGATATTTTTAAGTTTCGATTCTTTCATTTTTCTTCCGGCCTTATTCGGCACGCGAATTGTACCACCCTTTCTCGCCATTCCGATAGGCCCGGTGCAATGTCGAAACACGTCCTGTAGTCCGATGATGCCCCGGTGTGTTGATAGCTGCCGAGGGGCTCCGGCCATCGCCGTCAGAGAAGTTACAGATGGTGAGAAAAAACATTATAAAAACAAATTGATATGTTGTTCCGAGAATACGGTAAAGTCATTACAGGCATTCAATTATCAGTTCGATAATGTATTTTCGGGACACTGCACTAAGGGACGATTCTCGTTCCCGCACGTCCTTCCAATGCCTCGCTGAGGTGGGAAGGATCGGTGATAACTCCTTCATTACCGGTAGCTTTCACAAAATTCACCAGGGCCTGTATCTTGGGGAGCATGCTCCCCGGGGCGAACTGTCCCTCGGCGGAGAGTGCCTCAGCTTCGGCTACGCTGATCACGTCCAGTTCCTTCTGGGTGGGTTTCCCGAAATCAATACAAACCCTGGGAACGGCTGTTGAGATGACCAGCCTGTCGGCATTCAGAGAGCGGGCCAACAGTGAGGCGGCTTTGTCTTTGTCTATGACCGCTTCGATACCCTCAAGATCGCCTTTGGCATCTCGGGCAACGGGTATGCCCCCGCCGCCGGCGGCTACCGTGATAACGCCGGATTCTACCAAGGCTCGAATCACATCGAGTTCAATTATCTCGATCGGAACGGGGGACGGTACGACACGACGCCAACCACGACCGGAGTCTTCCTTTACCTGCCAGCCTTCCTCTCGTCCCCGGCGCCGGGCTTCCTCTTCGTCCATGAAACTGCCGATGGGTTTCACGGGATTTGCAAAAGCCGTGTCATTTCTGTCTACCAGTACCTGGGTAACTATCGTTGCGGTTTTACGGTCCAGATTTCGCAGCCTGAGCTCATTGTCCATGGCCATTTGTATGTTGTAACCCAGGGCTCCCTGAGTATCGGCAACACAGGAATCCAACGGCACTTCATGCAGCACTTTTCGGGAAAGTTCGGACCGGTGGAGAATAAAGCCCACCTGAGGCCCATTTCCATGAACGATGGCCAGCTTATGACCAGCGGCGACCAG
>JAUUYD010000407.1 GCA_030590585.1 Spirochaeta sp. | reverse complement strand
TATTTCTGTCTTTTAAAGCTTGAGCCAGTTCAATACCAATGGCTCCGGCGCCGACAACCACAGCTTTTTTGAGGCCGGCGTCAACAACCCGGCTGATTTCATCCATATCGCCTTCGGTCTTAAAACCCAGAACACCTTTCAGATTATAACCCGGAACCGGTGGGATGAAAGGAACAGCTCCGGTTGCAATAATCAGCTTGCCATATGCATAGCTTTCGCCGGATTTCATTTGAAGGATTTTCCCCTCAAAATCGATATTCAGCACCTCGTCCCGAATAAGGATTCCGCCGTTATCCGTAACCAGATTATCACTTTTAAGAGTGTCATTGCGGGGGATAAGTCCCTCAATCACATAGGGCATGGCACAATAAATCATGCTGGCATTTTCCGGCCTGATAATTGCGATATCTGATTTCCCGAGCATCTTGGCAAGGGTAATACCGGCAGGTCCACCGCCGATTACTATGAGTTCATGTTTTTTCATTTAATTATTTCCTATTTGATTCAGGCCTTAGTCAGTTTTCCGGCCTTGTAGGCCTCATAAGCTTCTTTAATACTCATCCCCCCGGCCCCTACGTACATCTCAAGGGAGATGGACTCCAATGCTTTACCGGCATTACCCCCGGGACCGTTTCCGGTTATAACAATATCCGGATGTACTTCAACAACTTTCTGTGCTGTCCGTGGTCCGGCACCGTGCTCCTGCTGACTCTGCTCCCGATTATCAATAACAGTCAGTTCCTCGCTATCCTCATCAAAAACAAGCAGATAATCCGCTCTACCGAATCTGGGATCCATCTGATCGTCCCAAGTGGTTCCCTTCGCAGTAAATACAATTTTCATTATTACTCCCTGTCCAAGCCGAGCTTGAACTTAATCTGTTTCCAGATTACCCGAATCTTTTCTGCCGCTTCCGAGTCGGAAAAAGGCTCTTCAAGAATCGATTTTCCCCGAACCATCGCCGCCGTGAAATTTTCATCGTACGGAAGGGTTCCCAACATATCCATTTTCTCAATTTTCAGATACTTTAATATTTCATCCTTATATTCGTCGTTCAAATCAGCCTTGTTGATGACACAGCCCGAAGGAAGTCGAAACTTTGCAATCAACTCTCTAAGGCGTTTCAAATCATGAAGACCGGAGACGGTAGGCTCAGTAACAATCACGATATAATCCGCTCCGGATAAGGATGAAACAACAGGGCAGCCGATACCCGGGGAACCATCCACAAGAACCAGTGCTTTAGAATCTTTTGAAGCTATATCTTTAGCCTCATTCTTTACCCTTGCCACCAGTTTCCCCGAATTCTCCGCCCCGATTCCCAGCCGGGCATGCACCATTCTTGCTCCGGATCTGATTTTCGAAACATACCAGTCTCCGGCGAGAGACGGTTTCATGGTGATGGCATCGACAGGGCAAACCCTTTCGCAATAACTGCAGCCTTCACAGTTAACAGGGTCAATTTCATACAGGATTCCATCGGTCTTAACAGCATCAAAGTGGCAGACTTCCAGGCAGCGATTACAGCTGATGCATGCATCACTGTTGATAAAAGCCTCTTTTCCGCTGTAAAACTCCTCTTCCCGCTCTGTTTCAGGGGCTAGAAGGAGATGCATGTCAGATGCATCAACATCGCAATCAGCGATTACGGCAGAGGAGCCGGCCAAAAGGGCAAAAGATGCGGTGAGTGATGTTTTCCCGGTTCCGCCTTTTCCGGATAAAACAACTACCTCTTTCATAGAGCCTCCAGAAAAGCTATCAACCGGGTTAGCTCTTCTTTCATGGCAGGATGTGATGGATAAATCAGTTTCCCCGCGGAGTATGTTTCTGCCATACCCCGGTCCTGAGGAATACGAGCTATAATTCTGAGTCTCTCATCCGAACAATACCTTTCTACTCCATCATCACCGATACCATCCCGATTGATAACGATGCCTATCTCCTTCTCCAATCCCCGAACCGTTTCAACCGCCAGTTTGAGATCGTGGAGACCGAAGGGTGTCGGTTCTGTTATCAGAATTACAAAATCCACATCTTTCACAGCTTCAATTACCGGGCAGGACGTTCCCGGAGGAGAATCCATAATAACCAGGTCTGCATCGGACAGTTTCTGTTTCTGATACTCTTTTACCTTTTTGATAGCCGGAACAGCCTGCTCTTCTCCCACTGCCAGCCGTCCCTCAACAAAGTCCAGCTTACCCATCCGGTAGTGATTCAGCTCGCCCATCGGTTTTGCAACCATAGGAAGGGCGTTGTTGATGCATAAATCAGAACATGCATAACAGCCGTGACAAAGCTCCGGGAATACCATAATTTCAGATCCCAGCTTCATTACCGCATTAAACTCACATACTTCCTGACATTTCCCGCATAACCGGCAGGCATCGGCATCCCACTGAGGAATAAACTTCTCTATAATTTCCTGCTTTACCAGAGAACCGTTGAGGAAAAGCCCGGAGTTCGGCTCTTCCACATCAAGATCAAGCAGGATCACATGCCGTTTTTCAGCCCATAAAGCGGACAGGTTTGTCGATAAAGTGGTTTTACCGGTTCCGCCTTTACCGCTCGCTATGGCGATTATTTTTGTTTTCTTCATCTGTTACACAGGCAATGTATAGAACATATGCTCATATGACAAGATAAAATACGTGCTTTAATGGTTATTTGGGGGCTTAATATAGAGATATGGACATATGACGATTTTGGTTCTTCTCAGAATGAGATTATTTCAAATCCGGATTCAATATACCGACTCATCGAGGGGTGACCCTTCAATTCAGCACATAACGGGAGGTTGGTTTTTTTAACATCTTCCAGGGCATTCATCTGTTTTGCACAGGCCTGGCAGACACAGCTGATAATACCGGCTTCGTTCACTTTTTGCAGGTTCTGAGTTAAAAGATTGAACATATCAGGATTGCTTTCCTTGAAAGCCTCAAGACCGGATCCGCCGGTGAGAAGCTTCACAAGTTTTGTCGCGCTTCCTTCAATTACCAGGGCAACTTCATGACCTTTTTCCTTGAGATCCAGGGCATTGATAAGAACGTGAATAAAACACATGGGATCGCCATTAAAAGCAAAGAGCGCAATTTTCTTCATTATAGGGGCTCCTTAATTTTCCTGACAGCACTGACCATGACCGAAGCCACCGGCCATATCGATCAGATTTGTTGATCCGCAGGCATGACATGAATCAAGAGTTTCACCCATCCCCATGGAAAAAATATGATGACAGTCATGACATTGCACAAGGTTTTCCTTGAAATGCACCGAACCGCCGCCAATCACAAGCCGCTTCCCCTGTATGAGGAATTGAGAGCTTTTCTTTCGGGCCGACTCAATCAGCCGGGCGAAAGTGGATCGTGATATATCCATTTCCTCCGCAGCCTCTTCCTGATTCAAACCTTCAAAATCAGCAAGTCTTAAAGATTCATATTCATCAATGCTCATCTCAAGGGTCTCCAGATCCCGACCCCGGGCTCCAATCGGTTT